>JAGUYV010000497.1 GCA_020061125.1 bacterium
AAGACGGCCAGGCCGCGTGTCGTATAAAAATGTGATGTTGGCCGAGTCCGGGGTCATGGTGGCGCGGCCCGTGCAGCGCATGTTCAGGTAGTCCTTGACATCGAGCCACTTGTGGAGCTTGCCGAACAGGTCAGGCTCGTTGTCTTTCATCCACTGATATTTCCAGAGGGGATCCTTGGCCGTGGCCGCGCCCCCGCCGGTGATGTACAGAAAATGCAGGAGCTTGAACAGGTTCATGCCCTCCACGCGGATGAGGCCGCGCTGCAGGCCGCGCTCGATCTGCCGGGTGGCCCGGCCGTCCATGTAAATCATGGGATTGCGCAGGGCGTTTCCCTTTTCGTCAACGGGGATGAAGCCCTGCATCTGGCAGCAGAAGGACATCCCCCGCACCTCGTCCGCGGGAACGCCCGTTTTGTCCAGAACCGCGCGCACGGTGGCGCACACGGCGTCCCACCAGTCCTGCGCCTTTTGTTCCGCGCCCCCATTGTCAACGATCAGCAATGGATATCCCGCCTGCGCCGCGCCCATGTTTTCCAGGGTTGCGCCAATGCGGTACAGCACGGTTTTGCACCCGGTGGTGCCGATGTCGCAGGACAGGACGAATGCGTCTTGGGTCTGGGCCATGCGTTGATTATATCTCCATGGCCCGCGTTCAGGCGCTGGCCCCTTCGATATTCGCGAACACCCGGTCGAACGCGGCCAGGGCTTCCCCGATCACATCGTCCGTGTCCGCCATGCTCGTGTAGAGGCGGCTTCCGGCAAGGGTGATCACGCCCTCGGCCATGTACGCCGCGCCCATCTCCTCCATCATGTGCTTGCGCGGCTTAATCTCCAGGAACGACTTGGGATTGGACAGATCGAGGAGCATGACGCCCGAGGATTCCAGGTGCGTGATGGACCCGTGGTTGAAGGCCACGAAGGGCAGGCCGCGTTTTTCAATCAGGGCGTTGAGGCCCGCGCACAGCTTGTCCCCGGCCTGGCCCGCTTTAATGTGCGCCTGCGTTTTTTCGATTTCCCGGATGGAGTAGTATCCGGCCGCGCAGCTCAACGGATTGGCCGAGAGCGTGCCGCCGCAATACGCGCGAGGCTTTCCGGATTCGAGTCCCGCGGCCAGGCACAGCATCACATCTCTGCGCCCTCCCAGGCCGCCCGCGGCCGGATATCCGCCCGCCACGCACTTGCCAAAGATCGTGAGATCCGGGGTGACTCCGAAATATCCCTGCGCACCGCCCAGTCCCACGCGGAATCCCGTGACCACTTCGTCGAAAATCAGCAGCGCGCCGAACTCGTCGCACAGCGCGCGCGCTTGCGCATTGAAATCGCGCGTCACGGGCCGCGTGGCGCTCTCCGGCCCCAGCGGCTCCAGAATCACGGCCGCGGTGCCGCCGTTGCCTTTCTCCGCGTTCTTCTCCAGCAGCTTGCGCAGAGCGTCCACATCGTTGGGGAAGAATTCCTGGGTGCTGTTCAGGCACGGCTGCGGAATGCCGTGCGCCTCGAACGACCCGGTGCCCGGAATGTGCAGCCCGTACACCATCTGATCGCTCCACCCGTGGTATGCGCCCCCGGCCTTGATGACTTTCTTTTTGCCCGTGAAAGTGCGCGCTGCGCGGATGGCGGCCATTACGCTCTCGGTGCCGCTACCGAGCATGCGGAACATTTCCACGGCGGGCATGTGCCTGTTGATCAGTTTGGCCAGCTTGAGTTCGTATTCGTGGAACAGGCCCGTGACCGGGCCGCATGTCGCGAGAAGTTCCAGGACTTTCTCGCGCACGGGCGCATAGTTGCTGCCCAGCAGCGTGGGGCCGCCCGCCTGCAGGAAGTCTACGAAGCGGTTGCCGTCCACATCCCACAGATATGCGCCGTCCGCTTTGGAGATGGCGATGGGGAACGGATAGTTGAACGCCAGGTTGTGCTGCACGCCGCCCGGGATGTATTGCTTGGCCTCGTCGGTCAGCGCCCGCGAACCCGCACATTTCTTTTCGAGCAGGTCCAGGTATTCCTGCATCTTGTCGCGCCGCACGGGGCGCATGGGCGCGCTGCACAGATCATTGAGCCGCGCCATGATTTCGCCGGTGTCCGGCCATTGGGAGATTGCATATTGCTGTTCGCTCATTGGCTGTCTCCTTGTGTGTGAAGGGATGTTCACGACCGGGCGTTCATGCGCCGGCGTCCTGTTTGAGTTTTTCTTTGCGCTTGGACTCGGCTTTCTGTTTGCCGTCAAGAAGGAACACCAGCATGTCCGCCATCTGCTGGGGCAGGGGGGTAAGCTCGTGGCCCGAAGTCAGGGCCAGGTAATAGACCTGCGCGACCTTTTCGAGGATCATGGCGTTGCGCGCGGCCTGGTCCAGATCCGTTGCCATGACTATGGCGCCGTGGTTTTGAAGAATGTATGCACAGCACTTGTTGGCCGCCGCCGCGGTAATGTTCTTGAGCAGGTCCGGGCTGCCGCTCAATCCGTAAGGTACGAACGCCACTTCTTTGCCCAGATTCACCACCTGCTCGTCGAAAAGAGCGGGGATGGGCGACTGAATCAGCGAGAAAATACTGGCGTAAACCTGGTGCGTGTGCACCACAGCGCTCACATCCGGGCGCGCCTTGTAGAGCGAGATGTGCATGCCGGTTTCCACGGACGGAGCGAACTCGCCCTCGATGATCTTGCGGTCGAAATCGCACACGCAGACATCGTCCGCGCACATCTGCGTGTAATCCTTGCTCGATGGCGTAACCGCCACCATGTCCGCGCCGTCAATGAGCACGGACACATTGCCGCCCGTGGCCGTCATCAGCCCGCGGTCCACGAGTTTGAGCGTGGTGTCCAGCACCATCTGCTTGTATTTGCCGAAATCAGCCATGGAAACCTCCGGATGAATAAGTTGTAACCTTGCGCCTTCCTGGACAGTTCAGAACTGACCAGTCAGTCATAGCAGGCATGATATCACGCTGCGGCGCGCTGCGCAACCGGGTGCGGAAAAAAATTCTGCCGGGGATGAATTGTCAAACGGAGATCGGGCGCGGGCTTCGTGGCGCATGCCATTGACTTTGAAAAAAAAACCAATAAAATGAGGCTGTTTTTATAAGCGCCGGAGTGGCGGAATCGGCAGACGCAGGGGACTTAAAATCCCCCGGGAGGCAACTCCTGTACGGGTTCAAGTCCCGTCTCCGGCAAAACGCATTTCCAGGAACAGGACTATCAGCAGTGCGCGCTTCGCGTTAAGCCTGTCCCAGGTGCTTGAGCATCCGGCCATAGGCTTTCTTGAACTCCGGGTTGCCGCCGCCCGAGGTTTTCATGTCCCGGACCAGAGCGGGCAGGGCGTCCATGAGCCGCCGCGGCTTGCGCGCCTTGCAGGTGTCCAGGGCGTATCGTGTGATGAGCGGGAAGGTGATGGACGAGCAGGAATACACCACGGTGGTGTTCACCTGCGGGTCGCGCACCTTGCCCCAGGATTTGGCTTCCTGCGGTGTTGCGCCGCTCAAGCCGCCCCATTGCGGGGTGTCGGTGGTGAGCTGGATGAAGTAATCGTGTCCGCCGTGGTTGTCGAACAGAATCTGCCAAAGCGTGGGCTGCGTCTGCATGTAGAAGTTTTTGGGAGCGCCGCCGCCGAGGATGATCACGCCGTTCTTTTTGGCTGCGCGCACGATGGCCGTGCTCTCGATGATGTCCAGGATCGGGTCAATGGCAGGGCCGCCGCCGAACATGCGCGAGACCACGAAATTCATGCCGATGGACGAATCTCCGGGGCTGGGACTGAAAATGGGCACGCCGTATTTGGCGGCCGCGGCCACGAACGATTTCTCGGGGCAGGGCGCTTTTTCGAGCACGGCCTTGCCGATGATGTTGTGCAGGGTGGCCGTGGACACGGGGCCGGACCAGTCTGTCTGTTCGCACACATCGCGGATTACGCGGTCCGTGGGCAGCAGGGTTTCGTCGTCGCCGATATAGGTGTCGTAGATGCGCGCCACACCGTGTTCGTTGAGTTCGCCGTCGTCGGCGTCGAACCGGCCCTGGGTCACCGGCAGATTAAACGCGCGGTGCAGGTCGTGGTAGCAGTTCGCGCCCGTGGAGATGAAGAAATCCACGAACCCTTTTTTTATAAGCTCGATGAACGGGCCGGACATGCCGATGGGCGTCATGGCGCCGGCCAGGGTGAGCGCGATGGAGGCATCCGCACCGATCATGCGCGCGTAGATGTCGCAGGCTTCATGCAGGCGGCGGGCGTTGTATCCGCTTGCTCCGAACACATTGTCAATGAAGTCCTTGACCGATTTGTTTTTGGCCACGGGCAGCGGCTCGATCATGGCGCCCTGCATGTGCGGATTTTTTTTTGCCACGGCAGCGTTCCTCCAGAATGGTATCAATCGTCAGATAATTATATGCGCGGCATCGCGGGATGAACAGAAAAAGCGGCCCGTGGGAAGCGAAAAGCGCGGCCCATGGCCGCACCGTATGCCTGCCTCAAAATCAGACTGCGCCTGATGGAAAGGCGTTATTTGCGCACGGTCAGAATGCTGTTCGTGGTGCCGTGCTCGTTGTAGCAGAAATCCTGGTTTTCCGGGTCCGCCCACCACTCGCCGTCCACCAGGAACTTATACTGGTAAGAACCGGGCTTGAGCTTGAGGGCTTTGGTCCATATCCCGTTGGCGTCGCGCTTCATGCCGCCCTTGTCGGGATCCCATTTGTTGAAGGTTCCCACCACACTGACCCATTCTGCGGATGCGGCCTTGAGCCGGAACGAGACCTCCGCGGCTGTTGCCGCCGCTTTCGCGGGCGCGGCTTTGCCGGCCGCAGCTTTTTTAGCAGGCGCTTTTTTCGCGGCTGCTTTCTTTTTGGCGGGGGCTTTCTTTTTTGCGGCGCCGCTCGCGGATTCCTCTTTTTTAGCCATGACTGCTCCTCCTCATGCGCAACGCCCGGATGCGCGTGTGTGTGCTGCGTTGTGTCCTGCCATTCGCATGGTGCAAGCGTTTCATTCCATAGTATAGAACATGCCGCGCCGGGGTTGAACGGGGCGGCGCACATTTTTTCATGATTTTGGTTGTGTTAGCGGCGCGTCAGGGCGGCGGACGGCTATTTTTTGAGCGGATACTTCAGAATTGAAAGAAAACCGATGAATGTGAAAATGGCGCAGAACGGGCCGGTGAGCAGGATGCCTTCGGGATTGGCCGCAGTCATGCCGAACCGGGCCAGCAACTGCGTGCCGATCACAGACGACACGGCAATGGCGAATTTCGTGAGCAAACCCTGCATCCCGAAATACATGGCCTCGCGGCGGCGGCCCGTTCTCTGCTCGTCGAAATCCACGATGTCAGCGATAATTGCGTTGGCCATGACCAGTAGCACGGAAATGGGTACGGCCATGATTCCAAACACGAAAATGGCATATCCCTTGACCAGGTGCGCGGGCACGAATTTGGTGAAGTAAAAAAGCGGCGTGAGCGCGGTCAGCAGGAGCATGGCCAGGCCGATGAGTGTTTTCTTGTTGAATTTTTTGCTCGCGAAAAACACGGCCACGAACATGGGCACGGACAGGATCATCATGATGCCTTGATAGATTCCGGCTTTGTCCTCGGTCTCGCCGAGAACCTTGGTGACATAGTAGGGCGTGGACTGCATGACCACATTGAACCCGATCCAGAACATGAAGATGCAGATCACCCAGGTCACGAAGGCATTGTTCCTGAAAGTTTCCTTCATGGCCTGGACGAAGCTGAATGTTTCTTCTTTGCCCGGCTCGATGGCTTTTTCGCGAACGAAGGTTATGGACACATAGAAAAACACGATAGTGACCGCGCCCATGACCAACGCCATTTTCATGAACTGGAATGTGGTTCCGATGATCATGGGAGCGATGATGGAGGCGATGATGAGGCCGATGATACCGAATACCGCCATCCAGGTGGACAGGCTCATACGCTCTTCGTTGGAGCGGCCGATTTCCGGCATCAGGGAAAGGTAAGGGGCCACGACCACGGTGTAGAAAAAGAAGAACCCGCCCAGGACCAGCGCGAAGTAGAGCGTGTTCACGACGCCGCCCGTGACGGCGATATTGTTTGCGCCCAGTGAAAAGGAAAACAGCGTGCTCTGCACGGCTTCGAGCGTGCCCTGGGGCGGCCGCCACAGGGCGATGAAGCACAGCACAAGAAAAGGCGTGCCAAGGGCCACAAATGGAATTCTGCGTCCCCATTTTGAGCGCGTGCGGTCGCTCCAGTACCCGATGAGCGGGTCCGCGATGGCATCCACCACGCGGCCGAACGCCATGGCGTATCCCAGAAGCACGATGGGCGCGAAGTCGAATCGCTCCACGGCGCCCGGCACATGGGTTTCAGCCCTGCCCGGCGCATAGAAATAAATGGCCCAGGTCACAATGACCTGGTTGATGAGCATCGAGGCCAGATTGCCGCTGCTGTATGATATGGTCTGCAGGAACGAGAGTTTGTTGTTCTTGTCCATCGGATTGTGGCCGGGTCCGCTGCAGGATCAGGCGCTTTCACCGGCGCTGTCGTAGGGCATGATCTCGATCTCGCCGTCCTTTTCGTAAAATGTCGTGAATTTGATTTCGTCCTGAATGAGAATGTTCGCGGTCTTGATGGAGATTTTGGTTCCGGGTAGTGCGGCGTCGCGCACATTGACCTTGAGTCCGCGGCTCTTGAGCCGGGTGAGCTTTTCCTCGAGGTCTTCCTTTTTCTCGCGAAACGCGCGCAGTTTGCTCAACAGTGCGAAGCGTTCGCGGCTCATGAGAAGCACGCGTTCCTTCTGCTCCTCGGTCAACTCTCCAGCCTGGGCCTTTTTCTTTTCCGCCGTGTCCAGGGATTTGGAGAAGGCCTCTGTTTTCTGTTCGGCTTCGCTGATTTCGTTTTCGAGGTTTTCGAGTTCGTTGCGCAGCGAAGGGCTGCCGCCGACTTCGATGAGCGTGGGCGACTGCGTGGGAGTGCCGATGCGGTTGGCGGTCACGGCTTTTGTGGCGCGGGTGATGCCGCCCATGATGAAACCTTTCTTGCCCAGCACGCGCACGCTGCCCGAGCTGCTGACCTTGCTGTAGATGAGCGACTCGTCAACATTGACATCGCCGTCGCAATAGACTGTGGCTTTGTCAATGAATTTCGCGGTCACGGTTCCGCGGCACATGACCAGCGCCTTGTCCTGGCCCACGATGCCCTGGCGCACGGCCAGGTTGCCCCCGCACTCGATGGTGCACATCTCCACGGTGCCGCCGATGTTGATGTCGCCCATGGCCTTGACCGAAAACCCGGAAATCACATTGCCGCGGATGTCCACAGAACCTGTGAAGTTGATGTTGCCGGTTGAGAAATCCACATCGCCCGGAACATCCAGCACTGGAACTACATTCACCTTGTTTCCGGTCCACTTGGGCTGGCCGTCCAGCGCGGCGAGAATAAGATTGGGATCCTTCTTGTCTGGGATGGTGTTGAGTCCCGCTGGGTTGGGGATGTCGCGGCCGGAGCGGGGCTTGATCTCCTGTCCGTACACGGTTTTGCCGATGATGCCGGGAGCGGCCGGGATTTTGCGCACCAGCGGGTCTCCCTTTCGGCAGGTCTGAAAAATGTTCAACTCGCGGAAATCCACTTCGCCTTCCTCGTTCACCGTGGGCTTGGCCTTGCCCGCGTTCTGATCGAAGAAGAACTCCAGGCCCGCGTCCTCGCCGTCCATGGGTTTCTGCCCGAGGACGATGACCACATTCTGGTTGAAGATTTCGTCGGCGCAGATTTTTTTGATAACATCAACCTTCACGCCGTGGGTCATGCCTTCGTTCTTGAGATATTGCACGATGTCAATGGGCGTGATGGGATCGCCGCCGAACGGGGGCGAGACATTGATCGTGGCCTCTGTCAGGTCCTTGGAAACCTGGATGTCGAAGCGGCCGTCGCGTTTTTCGCCGACTGCCACGAAATCGCGGAACCGGAACGAGGAAAGCATGTTTTCGATTTTTTCGAGTTCGAGGTAGAAGTCGCCCGCGCCCGCGCTTTTGATGGCTTCCATGACATTGCGCAGTTCGGCTTTTTTGCCGTGTCCCATGGGCGGCTCGATCTTGATTTCCACCTGCTCGCCGTCCTCGTTGAGCCGCGCCAGAACCTTGCCGTCAACCGGCTCCGGCTGTGGCGGGCCGACCACCACGGGGTCCGCGGCCTTGCTCTGAAATGCTGCGTCCACGGGCGTCAGATCCAACTGGTCAATGCCTCTCTTCTGGAGCAGTTCCTTGACTTTCGGCAGCCACTCGGCCGGGTTTTCGTAGCATGACGGGTCAATGGCCACGGTCACGCCGCTGGATGAAAAAACAACGCGAATTTTTGCTGTATCGTCGGACATGACTTTAATCCTTTATCTTTTCGGGTCCGTCTCAATGGCTATGCGCGCATGAATACGGTAAATGCGCGATTTTTGTGCCTTTAATCTTAGAGCATGGCGGCGGACAGTGTCAACAAGACCCCCGTGCTGAAAGCGTGTTGAGCGGCCACTCATATTTTGTGCTATTCTATGAGTTGACATGAACGGTCGAAACAGGGATGCGGCAGCCGCCGCAATCATTTTTCTTGCGCTGCTGGGCATGTATCTTGGCACTGCCGCGCCAGCGGTTTTGTTCGAGGACACGGGGGAATTCGCCTCGGGCGCGTCGGTGCTGGGTGTGGCGCATCCGCCGGGATATCCGCTGTACCTGCTGCTTGGGCATCTGTGGGCCAGGCTTCCTGTTTCGGAACCGGGATTTGCGTTGGCGTGTTTTTCCGCGGCCGCGGCCGCGG
>JAGUYV010000105.1 GCA_020061125.1 bacterium
GCGCGCGCCGGGCAGGGGCGCCGGCTCGGCGAGCGCGTCTGTGGGTAGCGCCTCCGCATCCCAGAAATCCGCGGATTCGCCGGGGTGCAGAATGCGCAGCAGGGACAGACGCAGAGCTTCGGCGCTGCTGCGCGCATTGATGAGCGCCTGTTCGCGCAGGGCGGTTTCGGCGCGCGCGGCCACGAGGTCAATTTCCGCCAGGCTGCCCAGTTCCACGCGAAGCGCGGCCTCCTCATACTGGTCCCTCGCGAGTTGAAGGGACGCCTCGTAAATTTCGATTTTGCGCAAGGCCAGTGCATAGTTCCAATATGTGTCAATCAGGTTTCCCGCCAGGGTTTCCGCGTAGGCCTGCAGCTCGAAGACCGAAGCCTGGGAGTCGAGTTCGCTCTGGCGCAGAGAAGCCAGATTCACCTCGCGGCCTCCGCCCTGGAGCAGCGGCTTGGTCACGGACAGGCCCAGGCCCGTGGAATAGCGGCTGTCCGCGGCCGGGGCGTCCGTGTTTGCGGCGGACAGGGCCAGAGACACGGTTTCGCCGGACGCGAGGCGTTTTGAGAGATCCACGCCCGCCCTGTTGGAGCGGCTTTTGGCGCCGGTTTGCGCTTCGGTGTTTGAACCGGACAGCGTGGCCGAGACGCCCGTGTCGAAGGCCGCGTCCTGGCGCGTTTCATTGAGTGACGCGCTTTCGGGGTTCAGCCGCTGCACTTGCAGCGCCGGGTTGTTTTCGAGCATGAGCAGAACCGCCTCGTTGAGGGACAGCTTGAGGGTCTGGGGCGCGGCGGCGGCCATGGTTGCCGGAACAAGACACGCGGCGAACAGCAACGCGCGGAAGAGGTTCGCCGGATTCCAGGTCAGTGGCGTTTTCATGAGGATCACCTTGTTTTCTGTGCGGTGCATTATTCGTAATACAGGCACTCGATGGGGTTGAGCTGTGCGGCGCGCCAGGCGGGATAGAAGCCGAAAAAGATGCCGACGCCGGCCGAGAACCCGATGGCGAGCAGCACGCTCTGCGCCGTGACCACGGGGTTGAAATCCTGCGAGAAGCGGCCGATGGCCACGGCTGCGCCGATGCCCGCGGCCATGCCGATGAGTCCGCCCAGGGCGCTCATGATCAGGGATTCGAGGAGAAACTGCTGAAGGATGTCGCGGTCACGCGCGCCGATGGCCTTGCGAATGCCTATCTCGCGCGTGCGCTCGGTCACGGTCACCAGCATGATATTCATGATGCCGATGCCGCCCACGAGCAGGGAAATGGCCGCGATGCCGCCCAGCAGATAAGTGAATGTTTTGGTCACGCCGGACATGGTCTCGATGATGTCCGCCTGGTTGCGCACCTCGAAGTCGTCCTCATCCGGATTCGTGATTTTGTGGCGTTTGCGCAACTCGGCCGCGATGGCCTCCTCGACCTGTTTCATCTTATTGCTGTCTTTGGCCTGAATCTCGATTCCCGAGAGATAATCCATGCCGAACAGGATGTTCATGGCGGTGGTGTAGGGCACGATGGCCATGTCGTCCGCGCTGAAGAACGAGTCGCCGCCCTTGGCCTTGAGCATGCCGATGAACTCGAAATTCAAGCCGTTGATCTTCACGGGTTTGCCGATGTCGAAGCGCGTGAGTTCGAGGGTGCCCGCGGCTTCGGATCCGAGCACCACGACGCGCGCGTTGCGGTCCGCCTCGGAGTCCGTGAAGAAACGGCCGTGCTCCACCTGGAAATTGTTGCTGGACAGATATGTTACCGCGGTGCCGACTACGCGTGAGCGGGAGTTGTTGTTCTGGTACTTGAGCTGTGCGCTGCCCTGGGCCATGGGCGCCACTGTGTTGACGCCTTGGATGGCGAGCAGGGCCTCGGCGTCTTCAACGGTGAGGGTTTGCACATCGTCCCCGCGCACGCCGCCGGGGGTGTGGCCCTGGCCGGGGCGCACGCTCAACCGGTTTGTGCCCATGGTCTGGATGCGGGAGAGCACATCCTGCTGGGTTCCCGTGCCGATGGCGAGCATGGCGATGACCGCGCCCACGCCGATGATGATTCCGAGCATGGCCAGGAACGAGCGCAGCTTGTTGCTCCACAGGCTCTTGAGCGCGGATTTTACGATAGTGACAAAAAGCATTCTGATTATCCTTTTGCGGGGCCGTCAATGACGCGGCCGTCCTTCATGCGGATGGCGCGCGCGCAGCGCGCGGCCACGCCTGCGTCGTGGGTCACGATGATGATGGTGCGGCCCTGGCGGTTAAGATCCTCGAACAGGGCCAAAATTTCCTCGCCTGTGCGGCTGTCTAGATTTCCTGTCGGCTCGTCGGCGAGCAGGATGTCGGGATCGTTCACCAGGGCGCGGGCCACGGCCACGCGCTGGCGCTGGCCGCCGGAGAGTTGCGCAGGCTCGTGATGCATACGGTCCGCAAGGCCCACGGCCTCGAGCGCGGCGGCCGCGGCGCGGTGCGTGTCTTTCCTTCCCGCGTATTGCAGGGGCAGCTCCACATTCTCCCGCGCGCTGATGCGCGGCAGCAGGTTGAACGACTGAAACACGAACCCGATGCGCTTGTTCCGGACATGCGCGAGTTGGTCCCTGTTCATCCGGGACACATCTTCTCCGGCGAGCACATAGGAGCCGGAGTCCGGCTGGTCCAGGCAGCCCAGTAGGTTCATAAGTGTGGTTTTCCCGCTGCCGGACGCGCCGATCACGCTCACCATCTCGCCCTGGCTGATGGTGATGCTCACGCCGTCCAGGGCGCGCACCTGGGCCGCGCCCATCTGGTACACTTTGACCAGGTCCCGCGTTTGAATAAGCATGCGCGTGAGTCTCCCGTCAGCGGCGCATTCCGCGCATTCCCCGGCGCGAGCCGGGTCCGGCGCCGGGCATCATGCCCGGAGGCGGGCCGTTGCGTCCTTCCTGGCTCCACCGGCTTGCGGCCGCGCCCTGTTTCACTTTTATGTTCTCTCCCTCTTGCAAACCGCTCGTGATTTCAATCATGAGTCCTGACTCGATGCCTGTTTCTACGGGCCGCTCTTCGGTCTTGCCTCCAGCGGCTGCGATTGTCACCACCCGGCGGCCCTGTTTGTCGCGCGTGATCGCAGACGCCGGGATCAGGATCGCATCCCGCTTCATCTGCACAATGATTTCCGCGTCAGCGGTCATGCCGGGCATGAGCAGTTCCTTGTTTAGTGAAAGCACCTCGATTTTGACTTCGAAAGTGACCACATTGGATGTGTTCACGCCTTTGCGCGCAACGCGCTCGACCTCGCCCATGAAGCGCTCGTCCGGAAATGCGTCGGCGGTGATGCGCACGCGCTGGCCCGGCGCCACGCCCGCGATGTCGCTCTCGTCCACGGAAGCGGTCACATAAATGCGCGACAGGTCCGAAATCACCATGAGCGCGGTTCCGCCGCCCACATTGCTGATGCCCGAGGAAATGATCTGTCCGGTCTGCACATTGCGCGCGGTGATGACCCCGTCCATGGGCGCGTAGATTTTGGTGTCGTCCAGGCCCTGTTGCGCAAGCTCCAGGTTCATGGCCGCGGATTCGAGGTTGGCGCCGGACTGCACGATGTCCTGCCGCTGCACCTCGAGAGCGGCCCTGGACGCGTCAAGTTCGTCAAAGCGCAGTTTCGCCTGTTCATGGGCGGCCCAGGCCGTGGCCGCGGCGGTTTGCGCCGCGTCCAGTTCCTCGCGGCTGGCCAGCTTCTTGTCATGAAGCTGGCGCGTACGCTCGAGTTTGGCGTCCGCTTCGTCCGCTTTGATTCGCGCGGATTTCAGGTTCACTTCCGCGGTCTTATAGGAAGTCTTCAAATTCTTTTCCGCAACAGAGAGATTGCGCTGGGATTTGGTGAGAGCCGCGCGTGACGCATTCAGATTCGCCTGGGTCTTGTTCACATTGCGCTGTTCGTCCTCTGGGTCGAGTTCCGCCACCAGTTCGCCTTTTTTCACGGTGTCGCTGACATCAAAGGGCAGGGAGATGATCTCGCCGCTGGCTTTGCTTTTAATCTCCACATCCAGATTGGACACGACCACGCCGCTGGCTTCCACGGTCTTTGCGATGGGGCCTCGCGCGACCTCGACGATTTTGGTTTCGGCTTTTGGCGCCTGTTTTTTCTTGGAGCGCGCTCTCCAGGCCCAGACGCCGCCCGCGGCAAGCGCCAGGATCAGGATGATGACTATTGCTTTCTTCATGACAGCCTCCGCCGCGCAACGGACGCGGTGTGGGAATGTGGATGGCGCTCCGGGCGGTCAGCGCATCTTGATGAGATCCGACACTTGTTTATCGAGCTTTTTCAGGGTTTGGGCGCAGCCTGTGTTGTCCTTGATGCAGGAATCCAGCGCGGCGTCGGTGAGATCGCGCACTTCGGGCCTCGTGCCGATGCACAGATCGGGATTGGAGTCGCAGTGCGTTTTTATGTCGCGGCGCATGTCGCGAATGGTTTTGCAGTGCTGACTGTCAATGCCGCAGAGCTGGCGTATTTTATCGCGCAGCGCGTCTCTGTCGCCGCGCGGGCCGCGGCCGTCGCGCGCTCCGCGTCCGCTGCGACCGTCCCTTGGCCGCATGCCCTGGCCCGGCCCGGCCGGAGATCCCTGTTGCGTGTTCTGCGGCTGCGGCGCGGCGGCCGGTTTCTGCGGAGCTGCCGTTTTGCTGTTGCACGATGCGGCGGCCAGGCCCAGTGCCGCGCACAGCATGATTGCCATCAGATATGCGGGGTGTTTTTTCATCCAGTCTCCTTTGTCCGCGGAACGCCGGACTCCTTGTGTTCATTTGTCCCTTTGATGCGCGCGGTCCGCGTTTTATTCCCGCGCATTAAAAACTCTGCCGGGCCGCGGAAACCGGCATGAGGCAATGCATCATCATAGCACACGGCGGCCAGCGGCCCCAGTCGAGCGGCTTGCCAACCGCGCGGCCGGGGGATAATATGGAAGCAAGGCGCGCGGCGCGGTCCGCACGCCATCGCACCGGGGGAGGTGGCGCCGTATGGCAAAGCTCACACAGGAAGAACAGGACATCATGGCGTGGGGCGCGGAGGCGTTCAAGGCGCCCTGGCTGGATCTGTGCCAGGTGTTTCAAAAACTCAATGCGGGCGAGGATCTGACCCGCGAACAGGCGCTCATTGATCCGTTCTTTGTGCCGTTCGACATAGATGCGCGCATCATTTTCCGCGCCATGAAGGCCGGCGGCAAAAAAGCTATCCTGGGCGACAACGGGTCCATGCTCACCATCATCACCAACACGCGCGGCGACAAAATCATCTGGGCCGCGTGCGAACTCGAAGAGGACGGCGCGTACACCGAGTTCTACCCGCTCCAGGACAAACTCGGCAAAACATGGGACAAGAAGCTCGCGGAACTCCTTTTTGACAACGACATGGAAGCCGGGTTCGAATACGCCGCGGACTGGCTCAAGAAGCAGCAGGGCATGGAGCACATAGACCTGGGCATTCTGAAAGTCGCCAATGTGCAGTTCTTCGGCGCGTTCAAGCGCGCGTACGAGGAAGCCGGAGACGGGCGCAAGCTCCTGCTCATGGGCGTGAAAATGGCGGACGCCGTGCGCGAGATTATGGACCAGGGCTGGATTCGCTTCTGCCCGGAGATCAATCTCAAGAAATTGCTCGAGCTGGCGGCCCCGGCCCTGTCCGCGCTCGACCCCATGAACAAGGCCGTTCAGAAAATGCTCGGCGGCCTGCCTGTGTGAAACGGCGCGGGCCGCGGCAAGATTAACGCAGAGGGCGCAAAGGGCGCGGAGAATGCATTTTCGTGTAAGCAAATTTCAATCAACATATATGCACAGGACGCTGCGCACAGCCGCCGCCGTGCTGTTTTTGCTGTTCGTCATCTCTGCGCTTTTTCTCGCGCTGGTCCCGCAACGGGCGCGTGCGGCCACGGAGCCGCAGTACATCCGCAGCACACTGGATCAGGCCCAGCAGCTTGTGGACCTGGGCCAGGCAGAGCAGGCCATGGGCGTGCTGGACCAGATCGGCAGCGCGGGCGGAAGCTACTATCGCGTTCACCTGGTGCGCGCACAGGCTCTCATTCTTCTGGGCCGCTACGACACCGCGTATGACGAAACCCTGCGCGCGGGCGTGCTGGAACCCGGAGACCCGCGCGTGCTCCACTTCCAGGGCGTGTCCCTGTTTTATCTCAAACGCAGCAACGAAGCCCTGCCTCTGCTGGGCCGCGCCATTGAAATGGATCCGAATTTCTCGCAGGCCTACGAATACCGCGGGCTAATCTACCGGGATCTGGGGCTTACGGCCCAGGCCGAAGCCGATTTCCAGCGCGCCAGAACAGC
>JAGUYV010000380.1 GCA_020061125.1 bacterium
CGGCGAGGTTCACGGCCGCGACCTTCACGCGGCGCAGCATCTCCAGCGTGGCGTCCGGATTGTCCGTAAGAACGGAAGCGACGGAATCGGCTCCGGCGCTTTCACGCATCTGTTGCGCATAAGCCACAACGCTGGACATGTCGAATTCCCAGAACGGCAGGGGCGAACTTTCGAACAAGCCCTTGAACCGCTCTTCGCTTTGCCGGATCTTGTTTTCGGCGCGCTTGCCCGGCGTGGTATCGTGCACAATGGAAAACAGAAGCCTGCGTTCCTCGTGGAAAACCGGGCCGCTGGTCACGATCACGGCCCTGTCCTCTCCGGACGCCAGGCGGTGGCGGAAGTGGAAGATGTTCTCATTGCGCGCAATGGCGCGCGCCATTTCCTTTTTCACCTGTTCCGGTGTCAGGGTGTTGATCTGGGTTATCTTCATGCTCGTGAGCTGCTCGTGCGAATACCCGTAAAACGCTTCCGCGGCCCTGTTCGCATCCACAAGGGCGCCGGTTTCGGGATCTATGAGCAGCATGACCATGGGGCTGTTGCGGAAGGTTTCGGATAAAAAACTGGCGGCTGGCAATGGCGCTTGGGCCGTCTCTTTGCCGCAATCCCGCTTGAGAGCGGCAAGCTCGCGCTCGAGCGTTTTAATGCGCTCGTTCAGCGCGGCTTCGCCGGGGTCCTTGTCCTGTCTTTTCGCCATGTGAAGCCGTTCCCGAACAATGTTGAGGGCCACTGCCTTGCCGGGTGCGGAAATTCCCGCGTTTGGGAAAATTTGAGGCGGCCGCTTTTCCTTGGAGGACGGGCCGCCGGAATTCAATACTAGATGATAAGAATGAAGCCGTTCATGTCAAATATTGCCGGGAATAAACCCGTAATACCGGCCCATCCAGTAGGGCGTGATCATGTCTATGCCCTGGAAATAGCGGTCTCCGGTGGGCCAGTTGCTTCCGATTTTGTACGGGCTTCTCTGCCACTGGAAATCGCTGGTCACGCGGTACTGCACGGGCAGCGGCTCGCAGGCCCAGTCCGGGTGATCGGGCACGGCCGCAAATGTCATGGGAACTTTAGGCTCGAATGCTTTGCGCGGGCCGTGGGGGAAGGCCATGAGTTCGCTAACCGCGCCGAAGATGCGGCGCGGCTCGCGCGCGCCCTGCGCAGCCAGGTACTGCCAGGTAAAGTGCGGATTGCGCTCGCGCCCCGCGCGCCGCGCCGTGGGCGCATCACAGCCGCTTCCCTCGGGAATTTGCTTTTTGTCTTCCCAGAAGTACCGGATGGTGTCCCTGTACTTGTCCGCCAGCTTGGGGTTCGGCTCGAACAGAATCAGGTGATAGTAGTTGTTGAACAGCAGATTCAGGTTGAACCACACGGTTTCGTAGTAATCGTTGTAAGCCTCGCCGTACACATAGACCTTCTTGAGATTGCCCACATAATTGCACTCGAACTCGCGGCCCGGTTCCGAAGAGGGGCATTTGGACACCATGCCCATGACGCGCGCGCGCCAGGTTTCCCGGAGTTGCGGATCCGGGGCCGCGGCCGCGGCCAGACCGAACCAGTTCAGCAGCATGGCGCTGTTCATTCCGTTGGGAACCTTCACGGCCGGGTTCACATAGGGGTCGTAATTTTTCTCGCCATCGGAATCCTGGATGCCCCACCCGCTCATCACGCCGTGGCGCGTGTGCTTGCCGTCCACATCCATGATGTGCATGTTGTTGTCCCAGATGTGCGCGGCCATGGCCGTGATGTTTTCGGCGGCGCGTGCCGCGAAATCCGGCTCGTTCAGAATCTGCCAGATGATGGCGTTGCCCCAGAACACGCCTGTGAACTGGTCGCGGCTGGCCGTGCCACGGAAGCGCCACCCCTTGTACTTTCCTTCCTTGACTTCGTACTGGTTGTGCGCAGGGTCAATGTCAATGATGGGCTTGTCGCGGCGGCCCTTCCACTCATCCACCTCATAGGAACGCGCGATGAGGCCGGGCACGCCCGTGATCTCGCGCAACTGCGTCATGCCCGTGAGGCATTTTTCCACATTGGCGCGCGCATAGTCCTCGCCCGTGACCGCGTAATAGAACGCCGCGCCTCCGCAATAGGTGCCGGTCCAGATGGCGGTGTCGCCGTAGCCCGCGTACGAGCCGTCATAGTACATCTCGTGCGCCAGGCCCGTGGGGGACATGACCTCGTCGTAGTGCTTGTTGTATTCGCGGGCCTTGGATTCGAGCCAGCCCGGGGCCGAGGGGTCCGCGGCGCTGCGCAGGGCGTAGAACTCCTCGGAGGTTGCTCCTGCGGCGTCTCGGGCGGAAACCACCAGCAAAACCACGGCTTCCCTGTCCGGAGCGGCCGCAGTGAGCGCACAATCGCCACCGATCGCCAACCATTCCGGCGCCGCGTCCACGGCGGGCGCGGGTGCGCCGGGTTCGGCCGCATCCGCGTAAAAGGTGCGAGCCATCTCGATTCGGCACCCGCCGTACGGGGCCGCCCCGCCCTGCCCCTGTATCTGCACGCGCACGGTTTCGCCCAGTTTGACCGCGGGCAGATCCCTATAGATCAGCCGGAACTCCGGAGCAGCGGCGGCGAACGCCACCTCGCCCTCGGCGGCGGCGCCGTCTGCACCCGTGACTTTGATAACCGCGCTCGTGCGCTCCACCGCCGTTGGCAGACCCGCGATGCGGCCGTCTCGCGTGATGCGCAATCCGTAAGGAAGTTTGCCGGAAATCAATTTCACGGAACCGGGCTGCGCCACGCCCTGCGCCTGCACGGGCGCGTCGAACGGCTTGCCGGCCGCGATGGCGTCCGCACCCGGAACGCTCACGCCCGACGCAAGCGCGGGCGCGTGGAGCAGAAACAATAGAGCTGAAAGCGCGATGATTCGTGTCATGAACGATACCCCCCTGACGGCACACTCTGTTTGAGGATCATATTATAGACCAAAACCGGGACGCTGCGGGCGGGACGGCGTTGCGGCGCGAGGCGAACGGGAGTAAAATCAAGCCAGATCCGCAACCGGCGCGGCGCGCGCGCCAGGGGGACGCCATGAAGGTGAAAGTCAAGGTCTGGCTGGAGAAGGACGGCCGCAGCGTAATGGGCGGCGGACGGTATGCGCTTCTGAAAGCCATTGATGAAACCGGATCCCTGCGCGAAGCGTGCGCGCAACTCGAAATCTCGTACCGACACGCCTGGGGGCACATCAAGAAGCTGGAGCAGAGCGCGGGATTCGCGTTCGTGGACTCCAAGGTGGGCGGCCGCGGCGGCGGTGCATCGGCCCTCACGCCACAGGCCCGCGAATTCCTCAAACAATTCGATGAACTCAAATCCGACATCGAGCAATATGCGGAGCAGCGCAACAAAGACATCAAACAGCAATGACCATGCCATAAATCCACAAATGAATTAACGAGGCTGTGCTGTCGTGCGCTCAATGCGCGGCCGCAGCGCTTGCGGCAGGTTTGCTCTTTGCGAACAAGGGAACAGGCGCCCATTGCGCCTGGCAGGGGTTGCCCTCGGCGAACCACATGGTCCGGCTGGCGATGTCGAAGATCATGCCGGAGAGCGTGGACCCGCTGTGGCCGTGGCAGCAGACTGTGTAGTCGCTGCCTTTGGGGTCGTCGCCGCTGTGATCCGACAGAATGGTCTTGATGGTGTCAATCGTCACCTTGCCCGCGGCCTGTTTGATGAGGCGGTCCGCGGCGTCGTAGCGCTTGTGGGACGATGTGGCGTACTCAAGCCCCTCCATGCCCTTGACGGTCCAGTAGGTGCCCTCGGGCAGATTGGCGTCCGTCATGTTGATGTAGTGGTTGGTCTGGGCCATGACGCCCTCGGGGCCGGGGCGGCGCACCATGGTGCGGCATGCGGTGAACTCCACGATGGCGTTGTCCCCGGACTCGTCCATGAAGCCGAAGAACCCGGCGTTGGCGCGCGCCGGGAACTGCTGGATATATTCCATGGCCTGGGCCGTGGTGCGGCATGTTTCGAGAATTTCATTGATGATCATCATGTAGGGCGCGCCGGTGTAGGACAGGTCCGGCCCCTTCCACAGGCGGGCGTTGTTGGCGCCCACCACGAGGCCGGCCTCGTTCATGCCCATGTGGCATCCGGCGCTGGGGCACTGGGTCACGGTGAGGGTGGCCAGGCGGTCCGGCTCCGAGGGCAGCATGCGGCGCACAATCTGGAAGTCGCGCAGCAGGTTGGGAAAATCGTAGTTGCGCGCCATGAGCGGGGTTCCGGCAACCGTGGCGTGTGGCTGCGCGTGGACCTGCGTGCACCCGCCGGGCGCCTTGAGCGATTTGCCGGCCTCGCAGAACATGATCTCCATGAACTGCAGGCCCCACACATAGCCGCGGCCCATGCCCAGACCGTCGGCCAGCCCGTCCGTGCGCTCGGCCTGCGCGGGCATGTGCCGCATGACTGCGCGCCGCGTTACGCGGTTGCCGATCACGCCCAGCGCGGCTTTGACCACGGACACCGGGATGGGCGCGGGCCGGTTGTCCAGCCACATCTCGGATGTGAAAAATGTGTTCAGCATGTCCCGCGTTTTCTCGCGCATTTCCATACCCTGCATGGCGCCGCGCTCGTATGCCGTGCCCGTGAGTTCAAGTATCTGCATCTGTGGCTCCTTAAAGTGTGTGCGCCCTGCGAAAAGCGGGATCACGAATGAACGCGAATCAAAAACGAATCTGCGCGAAACCCTTCAAACAGCCTGCGCCAGAGGCGCGTTGCCGCACAGGTTGTACTGGCGGATCAGGCGGAAGGCATTGCCGGACAGAATCAGATCGCGGGACTCGCGGTCTTTGTCCGTGGCCACAAGCACCTTGGCCAGCGGCAGGATAATGGGATAGAAAGGCCAGTCCGTGCCGAACAGGATTTTGTCGTTGCCCAGAGTGTCAATCATGCGCTGGATGTTCTGCGGGGGCTGGCCGCCGATTTCGAGGCAGGTGTTGCCGTGCGCTTTGGCGTATTCGACCGCGGTTTCATAGAACAGCATGCCCGCGTGCCCGAGGATGAACGGGATTTCCGTGAATTTCTTGAGCGGTTCTTCGTACAACTCCATGTCCGACAGCTTGCGGAGCAACGAGGGTTCGAGTCCGTTGTTGGCCGTGTGGAACAGGATGGGCAGTCCGGTGCGGCTCCAGCGCTTGTAAAGCTGCATCATTTTGGGATGGTTCGGTGGCAGGAACTGGGCGTAGGGGTGCACCTTGAGTCCGCGCGCGCCCATGGCCAGGCATTGTTCGAGTTCCTCCTCCCAGCGGCGCGCGTTCACATTGATGGCGCAGAACGGGATGAGCCGCGGGTTGCCCTGCAGGTATTTGGCCTGGTGCAGGGAGTTGTTGGAACCGCCGGGCAGGTCAATGGCCAGCACCACGGATTTTTCCACGCCCATGCGGTCCATTTCCTCGATGATGTTGGGAATGGTGTAGGTGGCGTTGGCGCCCTTGTTGGTGAAAATGGTGTGCGCGTGGTCGCTGAAGGTGCCGTTGCGGCGGGTGTTGCGCAGATTCACGCCCGAGTACAGGGACAGGTCAATGGGCAGCTCGTCGTGGCGGAAGCAGTGGTCCACGGCATCCGTGCGCCGGAAAAGATCAATGGGCCGCGACAGATAGAAGGACGAGCCGAGGTGGGTGTGGAAATCCACGATGGGCGGCGCGTCCTCCAGGGCCAGCACGGGTTTGCCGTCCGCGTTCATTTCAAAATACGGCAGGCGTGTGAGATCGTTACAGTTTGAAAAGGTTTGTGGTGTGGACAATGCGGCGCTCCTTCTTTCCCCTGAATGTTTGCATTATTTATTGTGACAATTTTTGCCGTTGCCAATCGTGGCGCGCGCCACGGGTCATTCCTGGTCCGGAGCCAGGCCGAACAGGGGCATGCCGCGCTGGCGCGGCGCGCCGGGCCGCAGTTCGTTGAGATAATTGCGCGCCTGCCGGGTCTTCACCTTGATGCCGAAGCGGCGCTGCAGGTGGAGCTGGAGCTTGTGCGCGTTCCACTTGCCGCGGGGCAGGCCGAACACGCGGGGATCCTCGAGCAGATCCTCTTCGAGCTGGCGCTTGGATTCGTCTGACAACTGGCTCGGGCGGCCCGGCGGCGGGGTCTTTTCAAGCGCCTCCAGGCCCTCTTCGTTCACCTGGTGCACCCACCGGGTCATGGTCTGGCGGCTCAACCCGAACACCTTGTTCAGTTCCGTGGGCCGGTGGCCTTCCTTGAGCAATATAAGAATGGCGATTTTCAGCCCGGTCCACGCGCCGGGGATCTCCTTGGCCTTGCGCAGCAGCGCATCCACATCCACGGTCTTGTTGTCAATGTTGAGAGCTTTCACAAAAACCAGTATAGCACGCCCAAATCAATATGTCACATTATTTATTGCACGGGGAAATGGGGATCGGGGCTGACGGTGCCGACCTGTCAACAGTCCGCTTACATATTTAATTTTTTGTAACTGCACGGTATTTACTATTGGCGCTCCGGCCGGACCTTGTGATTCTGCGATCATTGGTGCGATATGTGACGCACGCCATAAAAAGAGCGGCCACTTGCGGGCCGCCCGGTGGTTTCTTTTGGGAATGACGCGATTGCGCGGTTATCCGAGGTACTGGGAAATGCGGCCCATGATGTAGCTCAAATCCCCGAACAGCGGGATGAAGCCGCGCAGCACGATGTCCCCGCGGCCGATGGCGGCCATGGTGTCCAGTTCGCCGCTCAACATGCCGTACGCGATCTTGAGGTCCTTGACTTCCAGCTCCACGCTCGGGGACGCGGTCTTGCCCTTGCTCGGGAACAGGGTCTGATCCTTGACATCCATGTAGGCGAACGGCCCGTCCGGGAGCACGGCGAACTGGGCGCAGCCGTCGGCCAGATGATGCACGGTCGGCTCCACGCCGGGGTCGTACTCGGCGATCTCCCGCATGCCGAACACCGCGGTGTTCAGCAGCAAAGTGACCGTGCGCTTGAGCCGGACGGGGTCTTCCAGGTCCGCGGCGGAGGGCTTGAGGGTCTTTTCCATGGCTGCGGTCAGTTTCATGAATTTCAGCAGAATGATGAGGTGCAGCAGGCCCTTTTTGGGCATGGGCTTTGTCACGCCGTCCATCATGTCCACGATGTCCTTGACCGAATCGAAGGTGAACAGCACCGTGGGGCTGGAGTGCGCGCCCTGCTTGACCTTGAGATTGCCGCCCTGGAATTCCAGGTGAGCGGCCGGGCCGCCGTTCAGCACCTCGAACTGGATCACATTGTTCCAGCCCCGCACCATGCGCTTGAGCTGCGGGTCGAGTTCCATGAGGGTTTCAAGATGCGGAAGCAGGACTTTGAGAAACAGGTTGGCTTTGATCACATTCGGGTCCATGGCAGTCTCCCGTGCCGGTTTATCTTTCAAGGTCTGCATTGTATCACCTGCCGGTTGAATATTCAATCGCGCGGTGCGTGCGCTCCGCGCCGATCATGATCATAATGAACCCCGCCGCAATACGGAACTGTAAATGTCCATGATTTCCCGCGCGTGCGCGGCGGGCGAGAACAGGGAGCGCGCGCGCTCACGCGCGGCCTCGCCCATGCACGCGCGCATTTTCTCGTCCGCGAGCAGCGAAATCAGGCCTCTCGCCAGCGCGTGCCCGTCGCCCGGCGGCACGACAAGCCCGGTCTGACCGTGAACGATCATTTCGGGAATGCCCCCGATGTCCGAGCCGATCGAGGGAACGCCCGCGGCCATGGCTTCGAGCACGGTGCGCGGCAGGGAGTCGGGCCGCACGCTGGGCTGCGCGTGCACGGCGCACGAGGCCAGAATCGCGGGCACATCGTC
>JAGUYV010000312.1 GCA_020061125.1 bacterium
CGCGGCCAGGGTTGCGGCATGCGCCGGGTCGCAGCGGAACACGAAGCGCATGGGCCGCGGCTCATGCCGGTCCGTGAGCGGGCATTCGAGGTTGCCTACGGCCGCATCCGCGCCCGAGAGAACGCCCGCCACCTCTTTGAAAATGGAGTCCGCGCCGTGCCGCTCGATTTCCGCGCGCACGCCCCTGTCGAACAGGATGTCGCCCACGGCCGCGAGCGTGAAGACGCGCGCCGGTTCCTCTCGTGCGGATGCGCATGCGCCGCACAAACATGCGATGGCGAAAAGGATGTGTATGAACGGTTTCAACATCCCGAAGAATAAAACACCTTGCCGTCCGCGGGTTTGCGCTGTTGCGGCAGAATCAGTTCGCGCATCCATTCGGGCGGATCCGGAATGCTGCCTTGCTTGAGCAGCTTCTGCCATTCCTCGTCCGTGAGGCGCTTGCTGTTGCGGGACACGAATTCGTAGTAGGAAAACACCGCGCCGCGCATGAGATACGGCACGCCGTCCACGGGCGCTATGATCAGCAATTCGTGCGGGAACCCCACGGCTTCCTCGAGGATGTTGTCCCCATGGGTGTGCACATCCGCGATCACGGCCATGAACCGGTCGGTTTCGCTGACCAGTTCCCAGTATTGCGGCGACGGCTCGAACAGGGCCAGGGTGATGCGCTCGACCACGCCGCCGATGATGTTGATCTGGTCCTGCTCCTCGCGGGTCAGGGGCTGCCCGGCGAGTTGCTTTTCCGCGGCCTGCCGCAGGAATGACACCAGTTCCAGCACCATTTCATATTTGCCTTTGAGCGAATAGCCGTCGTAGTCCTCTTCGCCGCTTTCGTCCAGATAGCCGAATCGCTCCAGGCCCGCGATGGAGAGTTCTGTGAGCAGTTCGAGTCGGCGGAAGGCCTCGGCGTTTGGCTCTACGAAACCGCGGGGCTTGTCCGGGTTTACGAAGTCGCCGCCGTCGCCGCATTCCGCGGTGATGCTCTGCTTGGCGTACAGCAGGGTGTCGTGCCGCAGCTCGGCCCAGCTTGCGAGCGCGGTGTTCAGGTTTTTTCTGTCCCATGCCGGAGTGGTTGCGAAATAGGGAATGGCCCTGCCTGCCGGCCGTTCCGCCACCAGCGCCTGAAGGGTCCACAGCCAGCCGAAGTACATGTTCCGCCGCCACTCCTCGGGCGTGATCTTGGAAAAATCCTTTTTGAGCGCGTCGAGCCGCGGGATGTACTCGTCCCATTTTTCGCCTTCCCGGTAAAGATCGAGCAGCAGGGTCTGGGCGGTGTCCGAGCCGATTACGGCCATGACATCCAGGCCTTTGGGGATGGGACGCGGGGGGAATTTCGAAAGGCGCTGGAGCATTTCGGAGTCCGGGATGTAGCGCTGTCCCATGAACCGGAACTGCGCGCCGTTGGGCGATCCGAGAAACTCCTGCTTTATGCGCGCCGGGTTCTTCTGCCTTGCGAGTTCGCGCGCCTGCGCGATTTTGTCCGCGTCTTCGTAATGGTCCGCAGGGGGCAGCGCGCCGTACACCTGCATGCCGATCTCATGCACAAGCTCCGGTGTGAGATCGTCGGCCGCGCCCACGAAGAATTCCGTGATGTCATACAGCGAATGCCAGAGATCGAGCAGAGGCCGGCCGTCGCGCGCGCTACGCGTTTTCATGAGGAACGCCATATCGAGCGCCTGCGCGATGAGCCGGTCCGTGTCTTGAAGCGTGACCTCCTTGGCCAGCACGGGGTCAGGCTCGAACGCGAACAGGGTGTTGCCGAGCCACATCATGGCCAGGAAGTAGCGTTTCAGCGCCTCGGAGCGCGTGTAATGTCCGCGCGGAATGAATTGCGAATAGTCAATCTTGTACGGGAACAGGTTCGACTTCTCGCGCCTTTCGTGTTTTGCGAGAAGTTCCAGTTCCTTTTGCACGGCCTTGCCCGCGTCGGGGCGGATAAGGGACAAATCAATGTCCTTGTTCAGAAGAAGCGCGGCCACGGCGAAGTACGCGGCGTTGGCCTCGCGCACCTCGGCCAGGGCCGGAGGGCCGTCCTTGGCCGCGAGCGCCGCGTTGATTTCGTACATCTCCGTCACCAGCGTTTCCAGTTGCGGCAGCAGATTCCTTTCTTCGATGGTGCGCAGGCTGGAGTCGAAGAACTGGTGATACAGTTGCAGCGCCAGGTCCGCGGTCACGAAGCTGGGAATGCGCTGATACGCGTTCTGCTCATAGATGTGAAAGAGCTGCTCTTCCTGTGTGGGCAGGATGGCGAAACCGTTGCTTTGCAGCAACTCGCGCGTGCGCGGATCAAGTTCGCCGAACAGGTGGACATTGGTGAGCATGTCCAGATCGTCCACGCGCTGCACGCCTTTCAGCGCCGCCAGTTTCGCGGTCAGCTCGTCCTCGATGTGTTTGATCACGCCCGCACATTCGGTCTCCTGTTCGTTGAGCATGGCGTCCGTGTAGCCCGGGTTTTCCTTGTACCAGAATTCGTTTTTGAAATAGTCCTTGAGATCCTGGGACTGGAACGGCCGCCCGTAGGTAGCGTAGATGGCGTTTCGCAGAATGCGCAGATAGGACGGCTCCATGGTGCGCAGATAGAACGGGTCGCACTTCTCCACGATTTCGTCCGCGGGCCACTCGGCGCGGCAGGATGCGGACAGACAGATTACAAGCGCGGCTATGGTTACAAGCAGTTTTTTCATGGCGCCTCCGTGGGAATATCCAGGGGATGATTGTTGATCAGCGCCGCATGGCCGCGGACGCTCATGGATTCAAAGGCAAAGGACGCGATGGGCACGGCGTGCACGGTGAAGCCGAAGCCGTTCCAGGCGTAGATCGCGGCGCGGTGCGAGCCGTCCGCGTTGCGCTCCACGGCCACCAGCTCGAAGCCGGGCAGTCCGGGC
>JAGUYV010000256.1 GCA_020061125.1 bacterium
CAATTTCCAGTACGCCCACGGCATTCAACTACTCGGCCGTAGCCAACTGCACGGGCGGCGCGGCCCTGGCCAAATCCGCTTTCGCGGGAACCCCCACGAACTTCGCCTGCGGAGAAGTGCCGCAGATCACGGCTTCGGTTTCCACCACAAGCCCGCTTCAGGGTATGCCCATAAAAATCGTGGGAACGGTAACTGACGGAGACACAGACACAGATGGCGCTTCGGCCCTGCCCACTTCTGTGACATTGTATTATGTGTCCGGAACTGGCGCCGTGAAGACCGTGACCGCCAGCGTTACAGTGTCCGGAACATCGGGATCATTCCAGGTGGAAATACCCGGAACAGATGTCGTTGAGAATCAGAACATCTACTGGGGCGTCGGCACCGCGGACGCGACCATGGGCATCGAAGTGTTTGATCCCGCCACATTTGACAAGACCGATCCTATCACAACAGCCGGCACGGAACATACAATACTTGGAACAGACATTAAAGTGGGCACGGCGCTGGAATTCGCGCCCGGCTGGCTGCCGTATCCCAACCAGATGCCGTTCCGCGCGGGCGGCAACCAGCGCCTGGTCATCGGCTTCAAGATCAACGAAATTTCCGCGGTCACCATGCGCATATACACAACGGACGGGACTCTGATCCGCCAGATTGAAAACAGTTCAACGGATCCCGAAACGGCCAACAATGTGTGCAACTGGGAAAAGGGCTGCTCGTGGGACGGCACCACCTACACCGGCAAGCAGCTCGCCAGCAACGGCCTGTACATCATTAACATTTACGCCATCGGTACAGGCACCAACTTTGCAAATCAGACAATCAACTATACCAAGGGTATAGTGGTGATGAAATAGACCGAACGCACTGAAATAGAGCCGGAGAGCAAAAGGAAGATGACGAAACCCAAACTCCATTTGGCAGTGATTCTGTGTTCGATGATGGTATTGTTCACCGGAGCCGCGGCCCGAGGTGAAAAGAGCGAGAACAGATTTCCGGAACCCGGCGTAAGGCCCGAGGCCATGGGCGGCGCGTTCGTGGCTGTGGCCGACGATGTCAACGCCATTTTTTACAACCCCGCGGGACTCGCGAAAATCAAGCAGCAGCAGGTTCAACTCACGCACACGGACCTGTTCGGCCTGGGCATTGACTACAACTACATCGCCTATGCGCAGAACCGGCTCGGCATCGCCTGGGCGCACTACGGGGTTTCCGACGACTTCCTCATGGGCGGCGGCGACTTCTCCAACGACATGTACCTCATCGCTTACGCCTATGAAGTGGATCCCTCGACACAGGCCGGAATCAACATTAAATGGATGAAAGGCCGGTTCACCGCGCCCGGCGCGCTCGATCAGGATCGCGTGGACGCTTTCGTGAACGGCGTCATGGCCGAATCCCTGTCCGACGAAGGCTACTCCGTGGATGTGGGCGTGCTGCACCAGGTGGATGAAATGACCCGCGTGGGTCTCACCGTGCGCGACCTGTTCGGCAAGCGCGAAACCATCAATTCCCTGCGCCCGTCCGAAGAGGACGAGTTCAAGCCCCGCATCGCCGTGGGCTTCGCACGCAACACCAGCAGCGATTTCATGTTCGCCCTGGAACTCGAGGGCATCGGTTCGGAAACCGTGATCCATGTGGGCGCGGAAAAGAAACTTCAAAACGAACTCATTCTGCGCGCGGGACTGGACGACGATGTGTTCACCGCGGGCTTCAGCTACTTCCAGGACCAGTGGGAGTTTACCTACGCATTTAAGAACAGCGTGAGCCTGGGCCTGGAAAAGACGCAACGCTACGGCGCCATCTTCCGGTTCTGAAATGGCGCCGGGCGCCAATCCTGCTTTACATGACGCCATCCCTGAATCCCCGGGGATGTTTTCTTTTGTGAAACTGGATCCGGCGCGCGTGTTGCGCCGGACCGCAACGCGGCGGGGGCAAGAAACAGCGCATGATTCGCTTCAAAAGAGTGCACCTGACATACCCGAACGGGGTGCGCGCCCTGGAGAATGTTAACATCGAGTTCAAAAAGGGCGAGCTGTGCTTCATCACCGGCCCCACGGGCTGCGGCAAGTCGTCCCTGCTCAAGCTCATTTATCTTGACGAGTATCCCACGCGCGGCCGCGTGCTTCTGTTCGGAAAAGACACCTACGACATTCCCGCGCACCAGGCCCCGTATCTGCGGCGCAAGGTGGGCGTGGTGTTCCAGGATTTCAAGCTTCTTCCCAATAAAACCGTGCGGGAAAATGTGTCGTTCGCCCTCGAGGTCACGGGCGCGTCGCGCTATGAAATCGAGCGGCGCACGCCCCAGGTTTTGGATCAGGTCGGGTTGCTGGGCAAGATTGATCACTTCCCGGCCGCGCTGTCCGGGGGCGAGATCCAGCGCGTGGCCATCGCCCGCGCCATCGTGAACGAGCCTCTGATCCTGCTCGCGGACGAGCCTACAGGCAACCTGGACCCGGAAACCTCGCTCGGCATCATCACTGTGCTGCAGCGCATCCAGACCCGAGGCACCACTGTGCTGATCGCGTCCCACGACATTCCGACCGTGGAGCGGTTCGCGCCCCGCATCGTCGCCATGCAGGACGGCGGCGTGGTGTCCGACAAAGCCGTGACCCGCACCCAGGCCGCGCCGCAACCCAACGAAAAAGGGTGACCCGCCCGCATGTTCCGCAACCTCGTTTACTACTTCAAACAGTTCTGGTTCAACATCACGCGCAATGTCCTGATGTCGTTCGCGGCCATCAGCACCTCGTTCTTTTCGCAGCTCATCCTCGGGTCTCTGATCCTCGTGGTGTTCAACATCAACCATATTTCCGCCCAGGTGTGGTCGCAGGTGGAAATCTGGTGCTTCATGGAAACCTCGAACCGAGAGGAAGTGGTGGCCCGCGCCGAGCAGATTCAGGAAAACCGCATGGTGCGCGGCCCGGTCGAAATCAAAACCCCGAAAAAAGCGCTCGAAGAACTGGAAAAGGATCTGGAAATCGGGCTGTGGGACAAGGACGAGGAGAATCCGCTGCCTTGGACCCTTGTCGTGCGCGTGCACGACCCCGACCAGGTGCAGCCCGTGGTGGATTTTCTCATCAACGACCTGGGCTTCAAAAAGGATGATCTGCGCTATCCCAAGGATGTGGTGCGCAAGATAAACACGGCCAGCATGGTGATCAAGGTGGGCGGCTATTTTCTCACCGTGCTCATGGCCACCCTCACGCTGTTCATCATCATGAACACGATCCGGCTCACCGTGATCGCGCGGCGCGCGGAAATCCGCACCATGCAGCTTGTGGGCGCCACAAGCTGGTTCATCCGCTGGCCGTTCCTGCTCGAAGGCATCATCATCGGCCTCACCGGCTCCATGATTTCGGCCCTGATTCTGGGCGTCATGTACTATTTCGGGCACGACATGTATATGCGCGTGCTGTTCTTCCTGCCGCACCCCATTGGAACTTTGCAGATGATGAGGATATTATTTACAGTAGCGGTCATATCCGGGTTCAGCATGGGCCTGGCCGGGAGCTACATATCTGTCGCCAGATTTCTGGACGAGGACGCCTGACATTTTGAAAAGCGAAGCGCACGGAATGACAAAAGCGTTTGCCGCGGCCGCACTGGTCATGGCCCTGGCCGTGGGCTACGCGCTGCGGCCCGAGTCCGCGCGTGGCGCATCGCGCTCGAATAAGGCGAATTCGTACAACTCCATACAGACACAGATCAAGGCGCTGCGGGGTAAAGTCAAAGCCGCAAAACAGGAAGAGCACGATCTGCTTGCCGAACTCAAGAGCATAGACCAGGGTCTGGAACAGGCCACGCGTGAATTGGATCAGGCCATGCTCAAGCTGCAGCGCGCTCGCGCACAGGAAATGCGCATCCAGGGAGAACTCGAAGACGCGCAGGCGCGATACGAGGAATCCCGGGACGCCGTGGCGGACCGCCTGGTCACATACTATAAATCGGGCCGGGCGGGCTATGTTGAAGTTGTGCTCAAGTCCAGTTCCATGGAGGACTTCATCAGCCGGGCGCACTATGTGCGCACACTGCTCAAAAACAATCGCGTCATGGCCATGAACCTGCGCAAGGAGCGGGATTCCATCAAGGCATATCACGATGATTTGAGCGACGCGCGCCAGAAAATCGAAAAAATGGCCGAGAGCATGCGACAGCGCCAGGAAGAAATCGCCATGGAAAAAGCCAAGCGCGATTACATGCTCACACGCATCATGGGCGAAAAGCAGTACTATGAGCGCAGCCTCGACGAAATGGAAAAGCAGTCCCAGGAATTCACCCGTTATATCCGGGCCGAACAATTGAGCGTGTATGTGCCCGGCGAGTTCAGCGGCCGGCTGATGTGGCCGTTCCACGGCAGGATCACATCACAATTCGGCCATCGCTGGGGCCGCGCGCACACGGGTCTTGATATTGATTGCCGGACCGGAGATCCGCTGGTGGCCGCGGACAGCGGCATCGTTATTCTCTCCGGCTGGAAGAACGGATACGGCAATACGGTTATTATTCAGCACGCGGGCAACATTTCCACTCTATATGGACACGGAACGCGCAACATTGCGACCAAAGGCGCCAGGGTGCGCCGCGGCGAAGTCGTGCAACTTTGCGGCAGCACCGGCCGTTCCACCGGCGACCACCTGCACTTTGAAGTGCGCGTGAACGGCGTGCCGCAAAACCCCATGGGCTACCTGCGCTGAAGCCGCCCGCACAAATGCATCGCCCCGCATAAGCCATTCCGGCTCGACACGAAACGGAGCTTTCACATTATGGAACGCAACACGCGCACCATGACCATCATCACGGCCGGGCTGATTCTCATCACCGCCGGGTTCATCATCGGCATGGTCACGCTTCCGCACATTGGATTTTTCAACAACAAGGCGCGCGCCCTGGGCTATGACTCTCCGTCCGCCACAAACAATTTCGGACTGCTCTACGAAGTGCGCGACCTGCTCGAAGACAATTTCGTGGAAGAAATCGGCAAAGACACGCAACAGGAAATGGTCTACGGCGCAATCCGGGGCATGCTCCGCGGCCTGGATGACGAATACACGCGTTTCATGGATCCCAAAGCCTACAAAAATATGTCCATCGAAACCAAGGGCAAGTTCGGCGGCGTGGGCATCCTCATCGGCATCCGCCGCAACCAGCTCACGGTGATCTCGCCCCTCGAAGACACGCCCGCCATCAAGGCCGGACTTAAAGCCGGCGACATCATCATCAAAATTGACGGCGCATCCACCGAGGACATGGCCCTGGACGACGCCGTGGCGCGCATTCGCGGCGATGTGGGGCAGCAGGTGGTGCTCACCATCTGGCGCCGCGGCATTGACGCCGCGGGCAAGGATGTCACCATCATCCGCGAGGAAATTCAGCTCAAAAGCGTATCCAAAAGCAAGGTGCGCGACGACGGAATCGCGTACATCGAACTCAACGGATTCAGCCGCACCACGGCCGACGACCTGGCGCAGAATCTCATTGACTTCAAGAAAAAAGGCGCCAAGGCGCTGATCCTGGATCTGCGATTCAATCCCGGCGGCCTGCTCGACTCGGCTGTGGATGTATCCAACCTGTTTTTGAACGAAGGCCCCATCGTACACCGTGAAGGCCGCAACAAAGACAACCGCACCTACTACGCGCAGCGCGGCAAGCGCGTGTGGGACAAGCCCATGGTCGTTCTCGTGAACGAATTCAGCGCCTCGGCTTCGGAAATCGTGTCCGGCGCACTACAGGACCACGGCGTGGCCACAGTCATCGGCGAAACCACATTCGGCAAGGGCCTGGTGCAGACCGTGTATCCGCTCACCGACAATTCCGCAGTGCTCATCACCACAGACAAATACCTCACGGCCAAGCGCCGCGACATCAACAAAAAGGGCATCACCCCGGACATCGTCATCAAGGCCGGTGATGTGGATGCTCACGAGGCAAGCGGGGAAGACGCATCCATGGCCCCGGACAAAGTCGGCAAGTTCCCGGTCGGCAAGCCCACCAAGGGCGACGGCGCCATCATTTTCAACGGACTGCCCCGCGCCGATGTGGCGTTCTTCGAATTCAAGGGACGCAAGTTCGTGGAAGTGGACGACATTTCCAAGATGTTCGATGTGGCCATGGATTACGACAAATCCACAAACACGCTGGATATCGAGCAGCGCGCCGAAGATCTCAAGGAAAATGAAAACGATCCGCAACTGGACAAGGCTGTGGAATTCCTGCTCGACAAGATTAAGAAATAACCGGACCGGTTTTCTGCGCGCCTCGCCCGCCCGGTCCGTTTTCCGGGAGGCGCATCATGACGAAAACAAGACAGCCGTTCGCCGCCGGACAGTTCTATCCCTCGCGGGAAAGCGACTGCCGCAGCGAAATTGATCAATACACACAGCCCCTTGCAGAAAACGCAGCGCCACATGGTGCGCCCGTAGCGGGCATCGCGCCGCATGCCGGATGGGTTTTCTCCGGCGCAACCGCTGGCAAGGTGTTCCGCGCCATCAAGAATCGCTCTAATCCGGAAATCTTCATCATGCTGGGCGCCGCGCACAGGGCGTTCACGCGCACGCCCGTGCTGTATCCGGGAGGCGCCTGGAACACCCCGCTGGGCGCCGTGTCCGTGGATGAAGACGCGGCGGCTGCGCTCGCGGATCTCGCGACCGCGCCCCCTCTGCTCGATCCCGATCTGCATGACGGTGAGCATTCCATCGAGGTTCTGGTCCCGTTCGTGAAACGCCTGTTCCCGGATGCGCGCATCGTGCCCGTGCTCGTTCCGCCCGGTCCGGACGCCATTTCATTCGGAGATGCGACGGGGCGATTCATCAAGGCCAGCGGCGGGCGCGCCGTGGCCGTGGCAAGCACGGATCTCACGCATTACGGCCGTCAGTACGGGTTCGCGCCCAAGGGCGAGGGCGAGGAGGCGCACCGGTGGGCCAAGCAGGTGAACGACATGCGTTTTATTGACGCGGCGCTGGCCTTCGATGCGGACGCCATGCTCGATGGCGCGGCGTTGCAC
>JAGUYV010000182.1 GCA_020061125.1 bacterium
CAGGGCGGCACGGCCGCGCCCGGCGGCGTGGTCTGGGTCTATTCCGCCATCCAGGGCAAACAGTCTCTGGGCGAACTGGCGGAAATCGTCAGCCTTGGAACCCTTGAGATCGTTCCGGTGCGCACGGCCAGAGACAAGCGCCAGGTGTTCTTTGTCAACGAAGCCGTGGCGTTCACTCTCAAGGCCACATACAAAGACGGCCGCACGGTGTATCCTGCGAACGCCGCGGCGCAGTGGCGGGTATCCGATGAAAACCTCGCTCGGTTCGAGTCCGCGGGCGCGCTCAAGACTCTTGCGCCCGGCCGGGTTACGGTCACGGCGCAACTGGGCGGCGGACTGCGCGCGTCCCTGGACATCATGGCCGCCATCGAATGCGAAGCCCTGTGCGTGAGCGCGGCCGTAAGACCCGATGAATATGATTCCGTGCAGGCGTATGAACAGTTCGCGGACGCCGTGCGCACTCTGGAGGTTGGCATTGCGCCGATTCCCCTGTCGAGCTGCGCGTACATGGAAACCTCGCGCCGGTACGATCCCAAGCCCGTGCAGACCGCGGCCCTGTCCGTGGTCGAGTCCAGCGCGGACTCGAACGCGGGCCTGCGCGCATACTGCAAATTCACCTACCAGGACAGCCGCGCGATGCATGTTTTCAATGAGAAAGATCCGGCCACGGGCCAGTTCCGCACCGTGTATCTCAAGGATGTCACGGGCCTGGCCAAATGGGCGTGGAACAACGCGGACGCCATAAAGGGAATCAGCGAATCCGGTGTGATCCAGACCGGAAAACAGGGCAGCGCCAGCGTGACCGCGGAATACATGGGCGCCAAATCTTCGCCCGCGTTCGTGACTGTTCAGGGCGATGCGCCTGTAAGAATCATGATTAGCAGGATCAAAGATCCAAACAGAACAAAACCGAACAACTATCCCTACAATTACACAAGTTACAGCAGCAACATGATCTCTGCAGGGAAGCTGTTCCAATGCCGGACTCTGCCGCAGGGGATTTGCACAAGCAGCGACAAGCCTGATAAATACATTGAGATTCTGCAGCCCGGAGACACCGCATATTTGTCTGCCAGAGTCGAGTATAAATCGGGGCGCGTTCTCATAAATCCCAATGGCATTGCATGGAGCGTGGCGGATCCGGGCGTGGCTGAAGTTACCGCAAATGGGCAAGTCACGGGAATGGCCCAAGGCCGCACGCAGGTGTTCGCGTCCCTGGGCGGTGTCAGGAGCGCGCCGCTGGATGTGCCGGTGGTCGAGGAAAAAACAGCGAGGCTCACAGTCATTCCATTGATAAACACGGGCCACTGGCAGTATGCGAATCAGTCGCAATATTTGAGCGCGCTCGCCAATAATGGCACGCTTCGGGTTCATGACCCGGAACTGCTTTCGTTCAAGATGGCAGCCGAAACCAATCTTGGCCGCACGATCAACCTGTCAATCAACGATGTCGCATGGGAGGTCACGGACGCAGTTGGCGGATCGGTTTCCAGCCCGGTGTTCAAAGGAACGGGGCCATTTCATGTCACTGTCACATATCAGAACCATTCGTTATCTTTCATGGTCGAAAAAGAGGCGATGGTCCCCGAGATTAAGGTATACACCTCCCAAAATACAGAGCTGACAAAACAGGCCGACGGCGTGATTTATGTGGGCCAACCGGACAAGCTGCTGTTTAGCCTGAAGGCCCGATCCGAGTCCGGTTATACCGCGGATTTCAGCAGCCGGGCGCAATGGAGCGTAAAGGGGCCGGACGGACGCGAGACAAGCGGAATGCCGTCACTGCGCGGCATGGGGCTTTACACCGTGAGCGCAGCATACAACGGCAGAACTTCGTCCGTGATTGTCGAGGTCTACGAAGCACCGCAGCAGGCGCGCATTTTTATTGATTATTCCTCCTTATCAAGGAACACGGATGCGGACAGCAAATACAAGTCCGGTGAAACCTTCCTGGTCGTGGTTCAGGAATGCGGATATCCGGACTACAAAGCCAGAGGCGCAAAGATAGCTGACATTCCCGGCACATATTACGACAGCGATTCTTGTAGATATTACCGGACGAGCCAGATTGATTCGCGGTACCAGATTCAGATCACAAGCCCCGGAGTTCTGCAGTACAAGGGGAACGGCCAGGTGATTGCGGGCCGGGCCGGCAAGGGCGGCGTCCGCGCTGTGCGCGGCGTGAGCGAGTCCAAGCCGCTGGAGGTCGAGGTGTGGGAGCCTTCGGATGATTTCCCGATCTGCGGCGCGGACGCCAACCAGGCCGTGTGGTACGACCCCAACAGAATATGGGAAAACTGGGCTGATTGGGACTGGGCGAGCTGGGAGCAGCGGGATTGGGACAGCGTGTATGCCTCCGGCGATCCCGAGAGCCGCGCCATCATCCAGACCGACTGCAACAGATACGAGCGCGGGGAAACGGTCAAGGTGCGCTGGTTCGGGCAGATCGCGCCGGGCGTGTCGCGCAACCGCGTGAATGTGTGCCTGGATCTGTATATCAAAGATTGCAGCGGCAGGGTCGTGAAAACCTTCCGGCGCGAAGGGTGCGAGCGGTTCGCGGGGCGCGCGGCCAGCGATTTCAGCGACTATACGACCGTGTTCGACACGGTCGAAGAGTGGGACATGACCAATGACAAAGGCCAGGCCGTTGCGCCGGGCTGCTACATGGCTTCATCAACATTCAACATACTTTACGAGCCTGTGGTGGAAGTGAAGTTCACCGTGGAGTGATGCGCGGTCATTCAGAGGGGTCCAGGGTTTGGGGGCTGCGCGGGGCCAGAGCGTTCGCCGGGTCGTCCGGGAGCGCGGCGAGTTCGAGAACCCAGGAGGCCAGGG
>JAGUYV010000457.1 GCA_020061125.1 bacterium
ATGGGCGGACCGGCCTCGAATTCCTGCATACCGGGCGGCGGAGGCGGCATCTCATATTCCGGCTCCGCGGACGGCTGCGCCTGGTATGGATCCGCGTCCCTCACCGGCTGTCCTTCTTCAGCCGCGTCCGTTTCCACAGTCACTTTCTGCACGGAATGGGCGAGCACGACATCGTGCGACGCCGTGATGATGGTCAGATCTCCGGGATTGCCGCCCGACACAAATGTGGCGCGCGCTTCGCCAGCCGCATCCGTGACCGCCTCGCACGGCTCTTCGAGCCATCCGCCCTGCCCCTTGGTATCCTGCACGGTGAAGGTGACGGTTTCCCCGGCCAGCGGGTTATCGTAGCGGTCATAGACCGTGGCTGTGATGGTCGTGGTCTGGTCCGGGACGAGCCGCGCGTCCTGCGCGGTCAATTCGATGCGGTCCGCGGGTGCGGGCAGAACTTCAACAGTAAAGGTGTCGCGCAGGTTGCCGGTTCCGGCTTCCACCACCACCCGGCCGCTCACCGTGGGCGCCTGCAGCGTGGCGGTGAGATAGGTGGATCCCTGCGAGGAAATCCGGTATGTCTTTCCGCCCGGCGTATCCTGTTCGAGCAGGAAGCATGCGTCGGAATCGTCCGGTTCCTCAACGATAGAGAAGAACGCATCCACGCCCTGGGACAGAGCTTCGCCCGCGGCGTCGTGGGCCGTGAAACTGATTGGCACGGTTTCCCCTGCGCGGCAAGACGCCTGGGTTTGTTCGAGCCGTATCCCGGCCACGCCGCCGGGCATGGACGGGAGCGCGGGTGCGGACTCCGGCTCGGGAAGCGGGATATCCACGGGCGCGTCGAGCGCAGGCCCGTCCGTCGCGGCATCCTGATACGAGCCGCCGTAAGCGCCGTCTCCGGCGCCGTAATCATCGGGCAGTTCAAGTCCCTGATCCGCAACATCCGTTTCGTCTGCATAATCAAAAGGCCTGTCCGGAGGCATGTCATCGGGAAGCGGCGGCATGCCCGGAGGCGCGGGCGTTTCGCTGTCGAGCATTTCCCCGAGCGCATCGAATGCGGAACCGCCCTCCACGGCCGCAGGCGCGGGAGGGGCAACCGGCTCGAACGGCTGCGCCGCAAAATCTCCGGGCGCATCATCCAGCATCCCGTCCAGGGCTTCCAGGGCCGGCGCTGCGGTTTGCGTTTCGGTTTCGAATTCCGGTTCCGACGCGCGGGGCGCGGTGAAATCCGCGTCGTCCCCGTCAAAATCTATTTCATCCAGTCCCGGACCCTTGAGGGGTTTGGAGAACGCGGATTCGCCCGAAGGCTTCGGCAGAACAGAGTCCATGAAATCCGCGGTCACGCCGCCGGAGGAGATGTCATCCGGCAAAGGCGACACGGACGGCTCGGGTCCGGAATCGCCGGACAATGGGGTGATGTCGGCCTGTTCCTCGGGCACGGTTTCGAAAACGGCCTGGAATGCGCCCGGCTCGATGTCCCGCGCCTCGACCGTGAACACGGCTTCGGCTCCGGGCGCAGGCGGGGGAACGACCGTGCAGAACACGCTGCCGTCCTCTCCCGTGGCCGGGGCGCTGATGTCACGGATCAGCCACTCGCCGCCCTGCGCCTCGTGCAGCGCGATGGCCGCGCGGCGGCCGCTCACCGGGTTGTCGAATTCGTCCAGGAGTTTGAGTTTGAGAATGAACGGCTTGCCCGCCGCGGCCCGGCCCTGCATGGGAATGAACAGAGCGGATCCCACGGCCGCGCTGGTGAGCGTAAATTCGTGTCGCGCGGTGAATTGCGTTTCCTTGTTCACCACCTGCAGGCGGCACTGCTTTCCGGACTGTGTGGGCAGGCGGAACTCGCAGCACGCCGCGCCGGATTCATCGCTCACGGCCGTGGCCGCGTCCTCCACCACCCAGGCGCCTTCCTCGAAATCATACAGCGTGAAATGCATTTCCCGCCCGGCAATCATGTTGCCGAATTTGTCTTTAAGGATTGCGCAGAACTGAACGGACTGCCCCGCGCCGAGGGTGCGCTCCGCGGGCGTGATGGCCACATCCGCGACTTTGTGCCCCAGAGTGCTGTCTTCCACAACCTCATCGGGCAGCCCCTTCACGACGATACGGACCTTGTTCACACCCGTGAATTTCGAGCGGCGGAACACCACGGTGGCGAACCCGTTTTCGTCGGTCGGCGCCACGAGCTTCTGCATGGGCGCTTTCTGCAACAGTTCGGCGTTCCTGGCCAGAGCGCCGTCTGCGAGACGGGGATCGTCGGCCAGAATCTGGAATTCCACAGGGCAGCCCAGCACCGGCACATCCCGGTCTCCCAGAACGCGCGCCGTGATGCTGTCCGTGGAATTGACCGTGGAGCGCAGTTGCTGTGCGGCTTCTTCCACGATGAGTTTGCGCGGCTCCAGTCCCTTCTGGGCGATGGGTCCGTCGTATTCCCCGGCGGACTGCTGCGCCATCTGCGAGTCCGCGGCCGGTGCGGCCCCGCCTTCGGCCTGTCCATCCTTGAGAGCCTTCTTGTAAGCGGCCACAGCCTTGCCCAGCGGACCGGACAGCAGGGAATCCAGGCCCGCGTCAATGTGCTCGGTGGCGTACTCCGGATTCAATTCGATGGCCCTTGTGAACATCTTGAAAGCCTGATCTTCGAGCATCTTGGCCTCGAACGCCTCGGCCAGATGGTATACGGCCGCGGCGTAGTCAGGCGCGATGTCAATGGCCTTCTGATAGTTCGCGATGGCCTCGTTGAACTTCTGCTCGGCCATCAGGGTGTTGCCCAAGGTGTGAAATTTGACGGCTCTCTCGTCTACTGCCATGTCGCTCGTCTTTCTCTCATGCGCTTTCGCATAAAGGATGAAGGGATATTCATTTCTTCCCGGTACTTGGCCACAGTTCTGCGCGCCAGTTCCATGCCCTGCGCCGCGAGCTGCTCCATGAGATCGCTGTCCGACAGGGGATGCTCCGGGTCTTCGGCGCTGATGAAGTTCCTGATGTACTCCTTGGGGCGGATGGACGAATCAAAGAAGAAAGCGAAGCTGACGATGCTTCCGCCGGGCAACTGCACGAACTTTCCGGACATGGCGCGGGACACCGTGGACTCGTGCAGAGGCTCATGGTCCTCGGACACCTCGGCGATCTTCTCGGCCAGTTTAGTCTGGGTCAGCTCGCTGTTGAAATGCGGCAGGCCGTGTATCAAAAAATCGCGCTGTTCGTTCATGAGCACTTTGGCGATCTTCTCGATGGTGTTTCGGCGCATGCCGATGCTGTCTATGAAAAATTTCGCTCTCTTGAAATACTCCTTCACATGCTGCACATCGCTCCTGGGCAGGCCCGCCACGCCTTCCTGGTGTTTCTTGTACATGTCCACATAGAACGGATTGATGCGCAGCCTGAAATCGTTCAGCTCCAGAATTTCGTAAGAGAGCTTCTTGCCGTCGTAAAGGAACGCGATGGAAGGCTTGGCGATCTGCACGGGTTCCGCGGGCCTGTGGATAAGGGCGTGGCCCGGATACGGCGTGAGATTGCGCCGGATGAAATCTAGCGCCCGGTTCACATCCGCGGCGGTCACCTCGAATGCGGCTGCTATCTCCGGGATCCTGCTCTTGCCCAGATCCTCGAAGCGCTCGAAAATGATGCGATGCGCCAGGTCCCAGTCGTTGTCCCGCGTTGTGAGGGAATTCAACTGGATGAGCAGGGCCTCGCGCGGATTGCGCGCGCCGATGCCGGGCGGATCCATGGTCTGAATGATGCCGATGAAATGCTCAACCTGTTGGTCCAGACTGTCGAGGATGGGGATGAGCTTTTCTCGGGCGCCTGTGATGAGGGATTCAAGATTGTCTCCGTAAAGCTCCATAAGGCAATCGTCGAGGGCCTGGGCGCGCGAGGGTTCGAGCGTGGCCGCGGCCTGGGCCGCGGCGATCCAGCGGCCTTGCTCATCCCCGGACAAAAAGGCGAGGAGGTCTCTGACCTGGCCGCGGTTCACCGCGTCGTAGAACGCGCGCACATCGCGCTCCGGGCTTGACTCCAGGGCTGCGGCCAATTCCCGCAAATCGTCGAAATCCGCATCGAACCTTTCCTCGAAAAAGGATTGCATAATGCGCTTGACCAGCGGGTGCATGTCCTTGAGCGCCCAGATGCGGTGCCACTGCATGAGGCGGCCCGTCTGCGCCGTGCGGTACCCGCCCTCGACGGACGGCTCATGCTTGAGAATCTCGATCACGAACAGAGCCTGGGCGCGCAGCGAATCCATGTCCAGGCGCAGATATCCGTCTTCGTCAATGGTGTAAATCAGATACTCGCCGAGCCAGCGCCAGTGGGCCGGGAAATCCAGTGTGTAGAAATTGTTGAGGAGAATTTCGTGGAAATCGCCGTCCTGCTGGTAAAAGTCCAGAAAAGTGGGCCTGTCGTCGTCCTGCCCGCCCTGCATGGCGCCCGAGTAAGCGGCTTCGTCCGGGTCGTAGTCCAGGATCTGTTGCTCGATGAACTGCTCGTTTTCCGCGTCCGCGCTGCCGGGTTTCTGGCCGCAGTATTCGCACCGGTAGCCCTCCATGGGCCGGTGGCAGTGCGGGCAGGTCATGATTTCTTCCATTTCGAGCGCGGGATTTTCGCTCATTTCCTGCACGATTTCATCGCGCAGCTCCAGGGTCGTAACCTGCAGCAGGCGCTGCGCCTGTATCAATTGCGGACTGATTGTCTGGAGTTGTTTGATACTGATTTCCTGACGCAGTTCCACGCAAAATCCCCACACTCTGATTTTCGTTGTTTATTCTATCACACATAGAGCAAATTAAAAGGCTTCTATTTCATTAAAAAAATATATAAACAAACTGTTTCAAAAAAGAAAGTTATGGGTATAATGAGATTTTTTTCGCGTTACAAGAACTGTGCCAAAAAGAGTTTTCCAGCAAAAGACCGCATTCAATCATGAAATTGAAACAGGAGAACGGAAATGCGCGCGGGAATCTGTTTCCGCTCGGGCGATATCAGCAAAAATGGCTTTACTTCAGCCTTTTTTGCGGACCCATTGGATAAGCCCGCCCGCGGCGATGATCTCGTTCAGAAAATCCGGATACGGTTCGTAATCAAACTCCGCGCCCGTGGTCAGGTTCCGGACCTTTCTGCCGTCCGGCAGAATTTCCAGGGAATCACCATCCGAAACCCCTTTGCCGATGCCCGGAACCTCGAACACGGGCAGCCCGATGTTCACGGCGTTGCGGAAAAAGATGCGCGCAAACGAGTCGGCGAGTACACATGAAATGCTCGCGCCCTTAATGGCGATGGGCGCATGTTCGCGGGAACTGCCGCACCCGAAATTCTCGCCCGCCACAATGATGTCGCCCGGCGCGATCTTGTCAATAAAGCCCGGTCCGGCGCCTTCCATGCAGTGGAGCGCGAGCTGGGCCGGGTCGCTCGTCACAAGATATGTGGCCGGAATGATGACATCCGTGTCAACATGGTCCCCATAGACCCAGGCGTTCCCCTTTATGGCTGCAGATGCGTTCATGGTTGTGCTCCCTTTGCTTGCGAATTGGACGGAGTGCGGGCGCGTCACGCGTTGGCGGGATGCGCGATGCGGCCGGCGATGGCTGATGCTGCGGCCACGGCCGGATTGGCCAGATATACCTGGCTCTTGGGATGGCCCATGCGGCCCACGAAATTGCGGTTCGTGGTGGAAACCGCCACCTCGCCCGCGGCCAGAATGCCCATGTGGCCCCCGAGGCACGGGCCGCAGGTGGGCGTGCTCACGGCCGCGCCCGCGTCCGCGAAGATGTCGAAAAGGCCCTCTTTCATGGCCGCCTTCCAGATATCCTGCGTGGCCGGTATGATGATGAGGCGCACACGCGGCGCGGCCTTTTTGCCCTTGAGCACACGGGCCGCAAGGCGCAGGTCGTCCAGCCACCCGTTGGTGCACGAGCCGATCACCACCTGATCAATCTCGATATCGGACAACTCGGACACCGGCCTGGTGTTTTCGGGCAGGCTCGGGCACGCCACCACGGGTTGCTGGGCCGATACATCCACGCGCACCGTGCTTTCGTAATCTGCGTCCGGGTCGCTGGCCAGATATGCGCCCTCGCGCCCGCCGCGGCCCGCGAGAAATTCCCGCACCTTTTCATCCGGCTCGAAAATGCCGTTCTTGCCTCCGGCTTCGATGGCCATGTTGGCCATGGTGAACCGGTCGTATATGGTCAGGTGCTTCACGGTTTCGCCGCAGAACTCCATGGCCTTGTAGCGCGCACCCTCCACGCCGATGCGGCCAATGGTTTCCAGAATCAGGTCCTTGCCGTACACCCATTCGGGCATTTTGCCCGAGTACTCAAACCTGATGGTGGGGGGCACTTTCATCCACATTTTGCCCGTGGCCCAGGCTGCGGCCAGGTCCGTGCTGCCGACACCTGTGCTGAACGCGCCCAGGGCGCCATAGGTGCATGTGTGGGAATCCGCACCGATCACCAGATCGCCGGGCGCGACAAGCCCTTTTTCGGGGAGCAGCACATGGCACACACCCGAGCGACCCACCTCGAAATACTTTTTCACGCCCTGGGCCGCGGCGAACTCGCGCATGGCTTTGGCCTGCTCGGCCGAGGCTACATCGCGGTTGGGCACGAAATGATCATTGACCAGAACCAGGCGATCCGGATCCGAAACCCGTGGGCGCCCGATCTGCTCGAACACCTTGATAGCCGGAGGCGCGGTCACATCGTGGCCCATCATGAGGTCGCACTCGGCCAGCACATATTGGCCCGGGCACACGCTTTGCGCGCCGCAGTGCGCGGCGATGATTTTTTCCGTGATAGTCATTCCCATAATTGCACCAGCCGCAGAGGATTGCTTCCCGGCTCGCGCGCCGGGCGCATGAAACCATGTCCGCCGGAACGCACGGCTCCGGGGGTCTATTCATTATAGGAATCCGGTGATGGATACGGCAACCGGTGTTGCGCGCCGGGATTATTCCTTTTTCCAGGTCGTGCCCTGGGGCCTGTCTTCGAGCGCGTATCCAGCCTGCTTGAGCGCGTCGCGGATGAAGTCCGCAATGGGCCACGCCTTGGACTCTCTGGCGAGTTGCCTTGTGCGGATGAGAATGTCCATGAGCGCATCCACCTGCACGGCGTCCGCGCCCGCGGGCTTTGTTGCGAGCACGCGGTCCAAATCCAGCCCGAGCAAATCGCACAGCGCACGGACCTCGC
>JAGUYV010000141.1 GCA_020061125.1 bacterium
CAGTTCACGGCCTGCGCCAGAGCCAGCGCCGTGGCGCGCTTGCCGCACCCGGACGGGCCGTGAAACAGCATGGCGTGCGGAAGCCGCCCCTTGCGCACCAGGCGCTCCAGGCACTGCACGGCGACCGTCTGTCCTACAATCTCCGCCAGCGGCATGCGCTGCGTTCCTCCCTAACAAAAACCCGGGACCGCCCGATCCCGGATTTCCATTCTATCAGATGAATTCGCAAAATTCATGCGTTCATGAATAAAGGTCCATGAGCATGCCCTTGATGTCTTCGAGGCGCGCCATGAAATTGATGAGGCTGGACTGACCGTTGAGAAAATCGCTGGACAGCTTTTCCAGCTCCACGTCGAGTTTCTTGACCAGTATCATGGATTTCTTGCGGCCCGTGGGGCTGACGCTCATGCGCTCCTGCACTTCGTACAGTTCATGGACCACAATGTTCACGAACTTGCGCACAAGCTCTTTGTAGGCGCGCAGGGTGTCGAAGGTGAGGGATTGCTCGATGACCTTGGCCTGGCCGTCAATCTGCTCAAGGAGCGCGTCAAGCTCCTTGCGGATGGACTCGACCTGGGCGCGTGCCAGGCTTTGCGCAAAGGGCGCAGGCGCGATGCGGCCTACGGCCACGGGACCGCGCGCCGCGGATTTGCCTTTTACGGACTTGCTGCCGGCGGCGCCGCGCTGTTTGCGGCGTTCGATTTTGATCGGTTCCATGCCCTGTGACGGCTCCGGTCCAAGGAATTTGCTGCTGTGTATGGATTATAGCGTGCGTGCGATAACTTTGAAATATGGCATGACGCGCTGCCGCGCGCTCATTTGTCCGCCATTTCGCAGAACGCCTTGTGAATGCCCGTGTCCACGGTGATCTCGGGGTGGAAAGTCGCGCCGAGGATGTTGTTCTGGCGAATCAGCACCGGGCTGCCGTCGAATTCGGCCAGGGTCTCGACACCCGGCCCCGTGGCAAGTATTTTGGGCGCGCGGATGAACACCGCTCGGAACGGCGTGCCGTTCAATCCCATGCCGCGCACCGGGAGATCGGCCTCGAAGCTGTCCACCTGCCGCCCGTAGGCGTTGCGTTCCACGGTGATGTCGAGCAGATCGAGACTGTATTGTCCCTTGTGCCGGTTCTGAATGTTTTTAGCAAGTAGAATCACGCCCATGCAGGTGCCGAACAGCGCCAGTGTTCCTGCTTCGCTGCGCTTGCAGATGGCGTCGGCAAGACCGGAACTGATCAGCAACTTGCCTACGGTTGTGCTTTCGCCGCCGGGAATGATCAGGCCGCGCACGCGGGCAAGCTGCGCGGGGGCGCGCACTTCCAGTACTGAACGCCCCAGGTCTTCGAGGGATTTGCGGTGCAGTTCAAAATCGCCCTGCAGGGCAAGCACGCCGATGGGTTTGCGTGGCATGGCGGAACCGTCCCGTTGTTACCAGCCGCGGGTCTGGAGGAGATCTTTCTCATCCATTTTCGAGATGTCAAGCCCGGCCATGGCGTCTCCGAGTCCCCGGGACAGTTGCGCGAGTTTCTTGAAGTTTTTGTAGTGCGTGGTGGCTTCCACGATGGCTTTGGCGCGGGGCGCGGGATCCTCGGATTTGAAAATGCCCGAGCCGACGAATACGGCTTCGGCGCCAAGCTGCATCATGAGGGAAGCGTCCGCGGGCGTGGCGATGCCGCCGGCCGCGAAATTGGGAACCGGCAGCTTTCCGTTGCGCGCCACCCAGCGCACCAGATCGAAGGGCGCGCCAAGAGCCTTGGCTTCGGTCATGAGTTCTTCCTCGGGCAGCACGGTGAGGCGCTTGATGGCGCTCTGCACCGCTCGCATGTGGCGCACGGCCTCCACAATGTTGCCGCTGCCCGCCTCGCCCTTGGTGCGGATCATGCACGCGCCCTCGCCGATGCGCCGCAGGGCCTCGCCCAGGTCGCGCGCGCCGCACACGAACGGCACCTTGAACTGGAACTTGTCCACATGGAAATGCTCGTCCGCGGGCGTCAGCACTTCGCTTTCGTCCACATAGTCCACTCCCATGGCTTCCAGGATCTGCGCTTCGGCGAAATGCCCGATGCGGCACTTGGCCATGACCGGGATGGTGACCGCGTCCATGATCTCCATGATTTTTTCCGGGTCGGCCATGCGCGCCACGCCGCCCTCTTTGCGAATGTCCGCGGGCACTCGTTCGAGCGCCATCACGGCCACGGCGCCAGCGTCTTCGGCGATGCGCGCCTGCTCCGCGTTGGTCACATCCATGATCACGCCGCCCTTGAGCATCTCGGCGAGACCCACTTTCACGCGCAGCGTGCCGGTTTCCGTGCGCAGTTCCGTTTTCTTTTCGGCAACTTTCGCATTGCCGGTTGTTTTTGCGGTTGATTTCCTGCTGGCCATGAAGACATCCCTTTCCGTATCGAATTATGGTGGCGCCGGGCGCCTCATCCTGCTATGAAACCTCTATATCATAATATACGCCATACCGGGCTTCAATCAAATGTCGGGGCCATGGCGCGGACTTCGGCCGGGCGCGGAAAAAAGAAGTTTTCAACGCCCCCGCTTCACGCAACGTGGCGGCGACGGATTTTGAGCTTGTCCAATTCCATGTTGACGAAATTCTCAAACATTGCAAAAAGGAGACAATGCAGAATGCCTGATAATATGCTAATAACTATAGATGTCCTTGCCGCTGAAATCGAGGCCAAAATCGTGAAAAAAAAGTTGACGCGCTGGGCCTGGACCTTGCCGAAAAACTGGCGCGCGCTGGTGGACAAATTCACCGCGCACGCAGTCAGCGCGGCGGGGCGAGTTCTGGGCATTATAGAGTCCCACGAACGCCGGATAGGAAAACTCGAAACCGCGAACGCCGAACTTACCGAACGCGTGCTCTGTCTCGAAATGGCGCACAAAATGTCACCGGCGGATTATGCGCGGCCCGATGATGATGCGGCGTAATCCTTTTGATTTTTATCGGAGTCATGTCCAGCCAAGCCGTCCGCTCCCGTCGAAGGGGCGCGACGGCATTTTTCGTTCTGAAATCAAGGGGGGCATGGCCCTACCCGACGAAGAAAATTACCGATGCCATTTATTAGCAACAATCGCACAGGCCGCGGATGATGCACGCCGATTGTTGACCCGGCACGGGGGGAGTAAAAAGCATATAGGGGTAAAAGTAAATGCACGAATCACATCAAAGCCTTGTTGCGGTATGTGACGGGCGCGAAGGTCAAGAGTTGTATTTCATTTCGCATTCGTCTGAACAAAAAACTGATGTTTGGTCCAAGTCCAATTCGCAACCGCAACACGCGCAGCGCTTTCCTGTGATTTGGTCAATAAAATAGTAATCTTTGTAAGCCTTCGCGCAGTTTTCACAAAGTATAACTTCGCGTAATGGGTCATTGGCAAATTGCAACTCTTGATCGTCAATCAGTCCAAAAGCCTCAAGCGCATCCTTGGGATGCACACGGAGCGAATTTTGCTCATGAAAAAAACGGAGTACATCCCCACAAACAAAGCAGGTTGCTATTGTCATGTCATTATTCCCCCCCCATCTCTATCTGTGGCCGGTCCCTATCTGTTTGTCCATAGTTGTTCCTAATCATCTACAACCCAATAAGAACGTTTTCTCGCGGCTCTTATCGAGATTTTGAACCTTTCTTTATTTATTTCAGATTGAGGATATGTAAATATTTTATTGATAATAATTTCTGGAGATTCAAAAACTTCATCATTAGAACAATGTAAGACATTAAAACCGAGGTTTTTCAAAAACAAATCCCTTTTTCGATCCTTTTCTTCTTTTCCTAAATGTGAATCACCATCGATTTCTATCAATAAATTTCTGGACGGAATTCCGATATCAATAATACATCTTCCAACAATACATTGTCTTCTTATCCATCTCTCGCCTCGTTTTCTTAAAAGAGTCCATAAGGTATACTCAGCACCCGTTGTTTGTCTGCGCATTCTCTTTGCATAGTTTTCAATTCGGGTTTTAGATTCATGGTCATACTTCATAAATCATTCACTTTATCCGAGATTCCGCATATCAACTTCCATTCTGACTATATGCAGTCCGTAAGTCTTCCCGATTTTTCGTGAACCCACAAGAGCCGGATTGCATCAAAGCCGACTTTCACTGACAAATTTTACAAGAATCTCTTCTCTAATGCACAACCATGTCAAGATTTTATTGCCTCACGCGCTTCTTATAGACACCCACAGGCACCGCTGAAAATGGCGTCCCCAGTGCTCGTTTTTCGCCTGCATCGCATAGTCACTTGTGTGCCCCACGAATGTGTCGCAGTGTCCCATCCGTGCCCAGGGCTTGCGGGTTGCCGGGGCACCTGGGCGACTGGCCGTGGTCTACATGCGCGGCACATGTACCGGGACAGGCAAGCCTGGGCGGCATGCTGACACCCCGGAGCGGAAGGCGCTCACCCGGCGGGGCTGTGGCCGATGATTGCGGACGGCGACCGGTTATGCCTGGGCGCGAAGCCGGACCGGGCGGGCAGCACATGGCCGGGAACATGGGGCGGCGCACACCCGACGAACGAAGAAAAGATTATCCACACCACCAGCGCGGCAGATCGTTTTCTGGACATATTAGACATCCCCTTGATATTGCAGAAATTTTAGTACAGGTAGTTGTTATTGTGATGCGGATAGTGGATAATTATGGCGTGAGCATAATAAATGTTCCAGAAATTATTAGCATAGTGCTTGACCGAATAGATCGAGCCGTTGCCCGCGTCCGGCCTAAGAAAACGGTTTTCATTGTTCCGTTCTCTAATACACCGAATGATTCAAACTTTATGTGGTATCAATGCACTATCGGTGAAGCCCCGGCGATGCAGCTTAGCGGGCGGTTCCACATTACGAACCTTAGTGAGAAGTCGCTCGTAATTGTTGACACATCTTTGAAATGGCGGCGGGCACATAGTGCCTTCGCCGTAACACCAGATAAGAACAATATTCACGGACAGAACCCTGTTGCCCCGGGGCGCAAAACATATTTGTCATGCGATTTTACTTTAGTGCCTTCCGTACGAAAGCCCGGGCAACCATTGAAAGCGCGCGTCGTATTTGTGGACAATTACGGCAAGAAGCACAAAACGAAGCCCGTTGTGTTCTATTCCAGGTGAATCAATGCAAGCCACCCGGCCCACAGGTATAACACCCGGGCGGCACGGCAGAACAACAATTCCCCCGGCCCGATTGGGCCGGTTTTTTTTGTGGCAGCGTCCTGGCCCTCAAGCTCGAAGAAGTAACAAGGGCGAGGGCGAAGGAAAAGCAAAAAGAATCAGGTGGAGCGGTTCCAGAGAAATCTGTAGAACCGCCCATAGATACTCAAAAAGAACTCGCGCGCGCGGCTGGCGTGTCGCATGACCTTGGGGCGCGGCACCCGGCACCCTGGGCGCGGAATCGGGGCACCGCGGGCGGGCCAGGCAGAAAATATTTTTCCAGAAAACCAAAAAAAATTGAGAATCGCAAGCAAACCGCTGCGCGACCCCCTGGCCGGACGCGCCGTGGGATTTTTTTTTGAGTGGTTACACAGGGGTTACATGGGATCGATTATTGCAACAATGCGAGTAGCCAATAATATACTGAATCTGCAAAACTGCTTTTATTTATCTGCTTATTTGAGCGCGCCCGGCAGGATTCGAACCTGCGGCCTACGGATTAGAAGTCCGTTGCTCTATCCAACTGAGCTACGGGCGCATGCGCCGTGTGCGGCGCTTTTCACATTGTAGTGAACCGGGAATGAAATATAAAGATCGGTTCCGGCGAATGGCGACTGCGCGTTCGTGCTTTTCAGTGCACAGGCATTGCGGTTACGACTGGCTGCTGCTCATCACGCTCAAAGGCGTGAGGAACTTGTTCACGGTTTCCCGGCCGATGGATTTCTCATGGTAGGTTTGCAGGGGCGTCACGGACAGGCCGCGCTTGCGCAGCGCCTGCATGCCGGTGACCGTGGCGCGCGCGCCGTTAAGGGTGGTGATGATGGGAATACCGCGCGCCGTGGCCGTGCTGCGAATCAGGGTTTCGTCCTGCTTGGTGGCTTTGCCGAACGGGGTGTTGATGATGAGATGGACATCCCCGTTCTTGATGACATCAAGCACATTGGGGCGGCCCTCGCCGACTTTGTGAACCGGATCGCAGGCGATATTGTGGGATTTGAGCAGGGCCAGAGTGCCGCTCGTTGCGATGATGCGGAAGCCCATGGCCACGAGTTGCCGGGCCACTTCCGGGGCCGTGGGCTTGTCGTGGTCGTTCACGCTCATGAAAACCGTGCCGCTCGATGGCAGTTTCACGCCAGCGGCGAGCTGGCTCTTGATGAACGCCATGCCGAAGTCTTTGTCTATGCCCATGACCTCGCCCGTGCTGCGCATTTCCGGCCCCAGGGTCACATCCACACCTGGGAATTTCACGAACGGGAACACGGCTTCCTTGACGCTCATGTGTTCCGGAATCACTTCTTTTGTGACGCCCTGTTTTTTGAGCGATTCGCCGAGCATCACGCGCGTGGCCACCTTGGCCCAGGGAATGCCCGTGGCCTTGCTCACAAACGGCACGGTGCGCGATGCGCGCGGGTTCACTTCGATAATGTAAAGGGTGTCGTCCTTGACTGCGAACTGGATGTTCATGAGGCCGCGCACATCGAGTTCCGCGGCCAGGGCGCGGGACGCGCTCTTGATTTCGTCCACCATCTTTTTCTTAAGAGAGAAGGGGGGCAGGCTGCATGCGCTGTCGCCGCTGTGCACGCCGGCTTCCTCGATGTGCTCCATGACGCCGATGACCAGGCAGCGCTCGCCGTCGGCCACGCAGTCCACATCAATTTCTGCCGCGTCCTGCAGGAACTTGTCGAGCAGCACGGGCCGGTCCGGGGACGCCTTGACCGCCTTTTCCATGTAGTTCGTGAGGTCTGTTTCGTCGTATACGATTTCCATGGCGCGGCCGCCGAGCACATAGGACGGGCGCACGAGCAGGGGGTAGCCGATGCGCGCCGCTTTTTTCACGGCCTGCTCCGCGCTGGTCGCGGTGGCGTTCTCGGGCTGGCGCAGCCCGAGCTTGTTGAGCATTTCCTGAAACCGTTTGCGGTCCTCGGCCCGGTCAATGCTGTCCGGTGAGGTGCCCAGGATGGGCGCGCCGTGCTTCATGAGCGGGATGGCCAGGTTCAGCGGCGTCTGCCCCCCGAGCTGCACGATAACCCCTTTGGGCTTTTCGTGGTCAATGATGTTCATCACATCTTCGAAGGTGAGGGGTTCGAAGTACAGGCGGTCCGAGGTGTCGAAATCCGTGGACACGGTCTCTGGGTTGCTGTTGATGAGAATGGCCTCGTACCCGGCCTCGCGGATGGCGTAAGCCGCGTGCACGCAGCAGTAATCGAACTCGATGCCCTGGCCGATGCGGTTGGGTCCGCCGCCCAGAATGATGATGCGGTCCTTTTTCCCGGCCGCGACCTTTTTTGCGGTTGCTTTTTTCGCCACTTGAATTTCCCGTTTCCGTGAAGTAAATGTCAGTTGGTTATTCTTCGTCGAATTCCACCTGAATGTTCTCGGCTTCCGTGTCGGAGATCTGGAAAAGCTGCTTTTCCTTGAAGCCGAATATGCCCGCAATGAGTTTGTCCGGGAACTTTGCGATCATGGTGTTGTAAGCGGTCACCATTTCGTTGTAGCGCATGCGCTCCACGGCGATGCGGTTTTCAGTGCCTTCGAGCGAAGTCATGAAATCGCGCAGGATGCCGTCGGACTTGAGTTCCGGGTTTTTCTCCACAATGACCATGAGGCGGGACAGGTCGCTGGAAAACTGGCTGGCGGCCTGCACTTTGCCGTCCGTTGTGGGTGCGTTGCTGTAAGCCTTGCGGCCCTCGATGATCTTGTCGTAGATGGCGCGTTCCTGCTTGGTGAACTTGTCCGCGACCTTGTTCAGGTTGGGGATGAGATCGAAACGGCGCTTGAGCTGGTTCTCGACCTGCGCCCACTGGCCGTCCACGGCCTTGCTGGCGGTGACATATCCGTTGTACCTGCCGATGAACGAAACTGCGATGATTACGCCGAACAGCACGATGGCGCCCAGGCATCCGAGCGCTGCCATGAGTCCCTTGTTCATTTCTGCAACCTCCACGAATTGGTCCGGCGCAAATCCGCGCCGCGTTAAAGATATATTATAGGCGTTTTACCGCGCTTGTGTCAGAAGGGAACAATGCAAAAAGGATACCGTGGCGCCGCGAAGTCGCGGAGAATCTTTGGCTGCGGCCCATGACCGCGCTATCAACAATGCTTTCACCATATCTCTTGGCACATGCGCCGGGTTGATTTTGCCTTTCCTGCTTCGTCTCACCAGTCATCGCTGGCGCCGCCGCCGCCGCTGTCACCGCCGTCGAATCCGCCGCTGTCCGAACCCGATGAACTGTCAGAGATTGATGAAGACGCAACATCGCCGAGAATGTCCACAATCCCGGTATGGGGTCTTCGCCAGCCCTTTATGACTGTAAATATCAGAAATACGATGATGCCTCCAAAGAGTCCAAAGAACAAAAGCGGCGAACCGTTTTCTCCCTCGTCGCCGCTTGTTTTGCTTGATGCTTTGTCCGCAATTTTTCCGGCCATGACCTCGTCCACGGATACGCCGTATTCCTTGCAGATGTCCCCAATAATTGCGTTGACTCCATCCAAAACGCCGCCCGCCATGTCGCCGGCCTTGAATTTCGGGCCGATGATCTTGCCTGTGATTTCTTTGGCGCGGATGTCGGGGATTGCACCTTCGAGTCCGTAGCCTACCTCGATGCGCATCTTGCGATCCTTGACCGCCACCACGAGTAGTACGCCGTTGTCCTCTTTGTCCTGTCCGATGCCCCATTTCTCGAACAGCTTAATCGCGTAATTTTCGACGGGTTCGCCGTCCAGGGTTGGGATAACGGCCACGCCGACCTGTGCGCCCGTACTCTTGTCCAAAGCGGCGATGGTGTCTTCGAGATTTTGCTGGGACGCATCATCCAGCACGCCTGCGGTGTCCACGACGAAGCCGTCCTGGGCGGGGTACTCCACGGCGCGCGCCATGCCCCCCACAAGAAGCAGCGTGGACAGCGCGATTGCGAGAATAAATCTGATCTTCATTGCATACCTCCGATTATGTGATGGCGAACCCGTTACCAGCTTCCGCTTGCGCCTCCGCCTCCGCTGCGGCCGCCCCGGAACGGACTGCTCCCGCCGCTGCGGCCCGATGAACTGCTCCGGTACTTGTATTTGCCTTTTCCGCCTTTTTTCATGGTCACCAAAGAAATGATGATGATGAAGAGCAGGAAAAAGATCAGCCCTCCGACCGCCAGATATTCTTTCCAGGAGAGTTTGGTGGCGTCTTCGGGGATGGGCTGCAGGGTATTCACGCGCGCCACGCCCAAGCTGTCCCGGGTCACTCCGTAATCTTCCCCGGCTTGGTCCACGATGGCGTGCACGCCTTCCACAACGCCGTCGTTGAAATTGTTCATCTTGAACTGCGGTGTAATCACATCGTCAATGATGTGTTTGGCCTCGATGTCCGTAATTGCGCCTTCGAGGCCGTAGCCGTTTTCGATGCGCAGGCGGCGGTCGTTTTTGGCAATGACCAGCAGCGCTCCGTTGTCCTTTCCCGCGGAACCCACGGCCCACTTCTCGAACAGCTTGTTCGCGTACATGTCAATGTTTTCGGGTTTCGTGCTCGGCACAGTGGCCACGGCCACCTGCGCCGTGGTCTTCTCGTCAAATGCCTTGAGCAGTGTTTCGAGGTAATCCTCTATGTGCGGATCGAGGATGTTCGCGGTATCCGTCACATAACCGTCGGCCGCGGGATATTCCACGGCGCGCGCCGCGCTCGGTGCCAGCAGCCCCGCGAACAGCAGGGCAACCAGTATGCATCGTTTCACTGAAGAGCCTCCAGAGGAGGAATGCGGCAGGGCGCGGCGCATGCCGTCCCGTCCATGGCATTATTGCAGAATCAGGATGTCAAGCCAAGAGGGTCCGGAAATTGCGCATGGAAATTCATTTGGGTTAAAGGAAAAGGTCATCGAAACTCCAGAGGGCGCTGTTTGCAGCGGCCTCTGGAGCCTCCGTGGCCTCTGTGCACTCCGCGCACTCCGCGCTCTCCGAGTTCAGGTTTTCACGCCTTCCATGGCGAGGAGTTTCGTTTTCAAATCCACGCCCATGCTAAAGCCGCCGATGCCGCCGCCGGATGTGATGATGCGGTGGCAGGGCACGATGA
>JAGUYV010000254.1 GCA_020061125.1 bacterium
CGGGCCTGCGCCACGCCCAGCCCAGAAGCAGCAGCACACCTGCCAGCACAGCCGGATATGCGGTGGCGCGCATCACGCTCCGGTGAATGGAAAGCTTGCGAACAAAAATGTCCAGCAGATAGCCCGCGCCCTGGGTCTGGGTTTTGTTTACGGCGCTTGTGACATGCGTGGGGTGGCTTGCTCCTGGAATCTTGTGCACGATCACAAGAACCAGAATGCATGCCGCGAGCGCGCAGCCGGTGAACAGCGCGTGCTTGAGGCGGAAACGGCCGTTCCGGGCCAGCACCGCGAGAACCATCATGGCCGTAACCGCTGTGAGCGCGCCCCCGCTGTTTGCGCCCAGGCGCGGGAACCCCACGACCACTGCTGTGAGCAGCAAAAGGCCAGCGGCGACGGTTGACGCGCGCCGGGCACTCCATCCCGTGTTGCTTATCAGCACTGCGGCGCCCATGGCCGCCGCGCCCACCATCACGCCCATGCCTTCGTTGCCGAGACCGTAGAACCGTTTTCCGGAAATCAGGGAAAAACTGAAAATATTCGCGGTGTTCAAGCCCCAGCCGAAAACCAGATCCAGAGCCACGAGCGTAGGCGGCGCGGCCAGCGCGGCCAGCAGCGCCGAGGGCCGGTTGCGGAACAGAGCCGTAAGCAAAAGGCTTGCGGTCAAGCTCGCGCCATAGGTTATGGCAAATGAGACGGGCACGGACACGCGCGGCGGCGTCACGGCCGGAAGCAGCAGACACGCGGCGGGAAACAGGATGAGCGTAAGCGCAAGAAGGCGCAGTCCCATGCGCGGCGCTGCCGGGCGTGCTGCGCCGGGCATGAATATGAACAGAGCCGCCAGGACCGCGGCCACCAGATGCAGGGCCGCATACACGGTCTGCCCGGGAGCGCGGAACCGGTCCACGCTGCGCGTGCGCCGGTTGATGTCCGCCACGAATCCGGCGGGATCCTTTTCGTGCGGCAGCACGGCCATGGGCTTTCCGGTCATGCCCTCGGGAATCTGCAAGCCGAGCAGCGCCAGGGCCGTGGGCGCCGCATCAATGTTCGCCACAAGGCCGCTGTGCCAGGTGGTGTCTGAAGTGAGCACTCCGCGGGGAATTCCAGGCCCGGACAGGATCACGGGCGAATTCTGGGGTTTTTCCTCTATGGGCTGCAACCCTGCCTGCGGGTTGCGGGCCGGAATGTCGTTGTAGGGAACCACAATCAGAATGGCGGCGGCGGGGGGCTTTTCCGAATCCATGCCCAACTCGTGGATAATTGCGCCCACCAGGGCATCGGCGCGTTCGAGCGCCATGAGCACGGCTGGCTCGGGACCTTGCTCCCCGTCGGATTCCAGCGGTACATAGCGCGATTCGGCCGAGGCCGTGCCCCCGAAGTACACGCCAACCACGGGACAGCGCGTGAGCGCATCGTGAACGGGTGAAAAATATTCTGCGGCGGCATCGTCCGATTCCGGCAGGGGGTCGGGAAGCACATTCCCTATGGATGCGTAAGGTATGATTCCATCCCCGTTCATGAATGCGAGCGACAGCATGCGCAAGGGCACGGACCTGGAATTAAGGACCCCGGTGTCGTCGTAGGAGATCAACGCGGCGCATGAATCGTTTTTTTCCAGAACACTGGCGAGCAGTCCCGGCGTAACGGTGTATTGATATGTTTTGTTGTGAGCTTTGATAGTGTCAATGCTGGGAACGCGAAGCGGGAGTAGGCGTCCCGCCGAGCGGTTGGAGGGCACGGCGCCCGCATCCGGCGGCACCAGGCCGCGGCTGCCCGCGCCTAACGCCAGGTGAGCCTCTGCCGGATTGCGCGGCGTGAGCGTGGCTGTGTTCATGACCCCGACGGCGCCGCGCTCGGCAAGGCGGTCTATGTTCGGCGTGTATGCGGACTCGATGTCGTCCCATGTGACCTGGTCCATGGCGAATATCACAACCTTGTCCGCCACGGGCAGGGGCATGCGCTCCTTGTCCCGCACCCGTTGCGGCGGACCGGCGAGCGCGGCGCCGGCTGACAACAGACATAAAAACAGCAAAGCGGCGCACAGCCGCAGGCGGGGCGGCGCTTTGCTCACGCCGTTTTCCGCCTTGTTCGTTTTTTCATTGCCGTTCGATAACATGGCGCGTCTCGTTCCGGGGCCGCATACTATGCCGTCCGGTTTTCTAATATGTTACTTCGATTATGGATTCGCGCAAACGCAAAGCACGGATGAAGCCTGCCGCTAATCTGGGAGGGCGCTCACGGGACCCGGCGACACTTTTGGTTCATACCCGCCGCGCCCGAAGGTTTCCGGGGTCATGAGGTAGCCGAGATATCCCCCGCAATAACTGAACAGCAAAGAAACCGGGGGCTTGCGCTCAAGCCAGCCTCGCCCCAGGCAGGTGAGAATTTCGCCCGGCGCAGCCAGCCCGGAAATTCCTGCAATCGAGAAACTGCGGAACAGGATCCGGAACCCGAGCGCGGGATGAGCGCCCCGGCCGGACCACCATGGAATTCGGAATGCCGCTCCCGCGGGCGTTGTCACGGGCAAAACCACTTCCTTTTCGGAAACGGAAATGGGTGCGGGGGGGATTTCGCTCGCCCTTCGCGCTGCTTCCCGAACAGCCTCGAGGCCAAGCGCCGCGAGGCGCTCCAGTTCCGACGCGTTGCCCGCCTGCTCATACGGGTCGTCTCCGGGAATTGCGGGATTGACATCGCCCTGCGCTCGCGGCGCGAACAGGGTGACGCCCCCTAAGTCTTGATCCGCCGCGCGGCAGATCGCCCCGGGAAGATCCGCGCTCAAGACTCGGGATCTTCTGGAATACACAACGCCGTGGCAGCCGATGTTCACAAGAGTCGCAATCACGCGCTCGCGGGTTTTCCATTGCAGCACAACCGCCCCGGTTTCCATGCCTTGCTGGCCTCGGGACGCGCGCCGCGGAATACCCAGGGCATGCTGTGAAATCCCCGCATGCAGAGACGCGGGCGCACGGTTGCGCCACGCGGCCACAGCCGTTCTCACGACCGTGTCCCGGAAAAATCTGAAATAAGCGGGAGGAACGCCGCCGAACAGGCCGCAAAGGTCCGGCCCTGAATGCGTGTGCGTGGTGATGATGAAAACCCGGCCGGGATTCAACCCTGTTTCCCGTCCGATGCGGCCGGCCCAGTCCCCGGCTGTGCGCGGGCTGACCAGGCATGTGTCCGCGGACACGAAAATCATACCGTCACGGTCCGATCCAGTGGCGATGGCTCGGACTTGAATGGGACCGCTCTGTGTGCGCGCATACCGGGTAGGCGCATACCCGCTCATCCAGATGCGCGCCGGTTCCAGCGATTTTGGAGACGCGTCCGCAACCGCGGCGCCGCATAAAATTTGGAGTTCGGATTCTTTCATGGTCGGGATTATATCAGAATCACGCGCGAGCCGCGGCATCCCCCGCCACCCAACCCGTGGTGAAAGCGGCCTGCAGGTTGAATCCGCCCGTGCGCGCGTCCAGATCCAGAAGCTCGCCGCAGATGAACAGCCCGCTTACGAGCCGCGATTCCATGGTCTTGGGATTGACTTCATTGAGAGCCACGCCTCCGGAAGTGACGATGGCTTCCTCGATGGGGCGCGCTCCGCGCACCCGCAGGCGCAACCCTGTCAATTGTTCTGCAAGCGCCATGCGTTGCGCTCGCGTGATCTGGTTGCCTGTGAGGGATTCCGGCAGGCCCGCGAGCCGCAGTATCACGGGCGCGGCGCGGCGCGGCACAAGTCTGGGCATGATTTCCTTCAGGGACTTTTTCCCGCACTCCGCGAAGTCCCGCTGCAGCCGCCTGTGCACCTGATCCGCTGTCAGGCCCGGCTTGAAGTTGATCTCCAGTTCAACGCCCTGCCGCCCTTGCCTCCGCGCCGCTTCCTTGCCCAGGCACAGCGCGGCAGGCCCGGTGACCCCGAACGGCGTGAACAGCAGATCGTTGAGTTCTTCCTGAATCAGGCGGCCATTGTCGAAAAGAGACACTTTCACGAGCCGCAGGGACAGGGCTTCGAGTTCCCTGTGCGTGTCCCCGTCAAGCTCGATGGGAACCAGAGCCGGGGCGGGTTCGACGATGGAATGCCCGGCGCGGGACGCGAACGCATACCCGTCGCCCGTGGAGCCTGTACCGGGATAAGACATGCCGCCCGTGCAGAGAATTACCCGCGGCGCGGTGAGCAACCCGCCGGCCGTGTATGCGCCGCGCACGGCGCCGCCTTCCGCATCCAGGCCGAGAACTCTGGTCCCGGAGCGTACCTCCGCGCCCAGGCTTTGCAGCTTGCGGAGCAGGATGTCCGCAACCTCTCTGGCGGTGTGCCGCTCCGGAAAGATGCGGTGGCCCTGTTCTTCGGCCACGGGCACGCCAATGGAATCGAGCAGTTCAATGAGTTGCTTATTATAGAACCTCGAAAAAGCGCCGCGCAGGAATTTTCCGTTGGGGCCGAACGCCGCGACGGCCTTGTTCGCATCCAGAGATGTGGTGAGATTTCCGCGGCCCTTGCCCGTTATCGCGAGCTTTTTCGCGGGCCGGTCCATTTTTTCAAGAACAAGCACGCGGCTGCCGGTTTCCGCGGCGCGCAGCCCGGCCAGCAGCCCTGCGGCGCCGCCGCCGATGATGATTATGTCCGCTGTTTGGCTCTCCATGTCACGGCCCTCGCCAACATGATTATAATGCCGCGATCACGGTTAATGAGCGCGGGAACAATAAAGGCGGATTGTTCAGGAAGGGCAGGGGGTTACAGAGAAACGCGGCGGCC
>JAGUYV010000193.1 GCA_020061125.1 bacterium
CACGCCGCGCCCGCCCCTGTCACCGGCCTGCAGCACCTCCGCGCATGCCACGCCCTCGGGATACGCAAGCTCCTTTTCCTGGACGATCAGCGGCCGCCGCAGAGGGATCATGAACAGCACGCCCAGCATGCCCCCGGTGATGGCGATCAGCGTCACTTTCCAGTAATTGAATTCCGTCCACAGGCCCGCAATCAGCAGCGCGGGCATGGTGAAAATGATGCCCGCGGCCAGCGATTCGCCCGCGGACGCCATGGTCTGCACAATGTTGTTTTCCAGAATCGTGCCGCGCCGCAGCGCCCCGCGCAGAATGCCCATGGAGATCACCGCCGCGGGGATGGACGCCGATACGGTCATGCCCGCGTACAGGCCAAGATACACATTGGCCGCGCACATGACCAGTGAAAGGACCACCCCGAGCGCCACGGCCACGGGCGTGAACTCGGCAAGTCGTTTTGTTTGGGGAAGCTGCGGCATGGGCGGGCGATCCAGTCAGAGTTTTGCCCGCATTATACCATGGCCGCGTCCTGTCTCAACGGCCTATCTTGATATGGATCTTTTCGGGATCGCGCACGCCCTTGAGTGCGCTGACCATGCCCTTGACCGTGCGGCCGATGAAGGCTTTGACGAATGGCTTCACGGGAATGAATTCGCCGTCCGCCCACACGCGCACTTCGCTGCGTGAGACTTCTTTCAAAAATGTCTGCTGAATGAAATCCGCGAGGGGCTTTGCGTCCTCACGCGTGAACACGGGCCTGTCCGTGTCCACCGGCCCGTCGCACACGAAGCCGAGCAGCTTCTCGGGCAGCGCTTCGGGCATTGCGTCCGCGTTTTCTCCGAGAACCACGAACGCGGGCTGGCGCTCGCTCTTGAATCCTTCGGCGATCACGATGTCGCACAGGGTGCAGTACTGGTCCACAATCTGGTCTAGGGACAGGGGTTGTTCGAGAGGCTGGAACAGGGCGAACAGTCCACCAGATTGAATGGCTGCGGGCGAAGCTCCGGCCAGGCGCAGGCGGTGTGTGTCCTTGCCGCTGCCGTCGAACTCGGCGGCATGCACCGTGTGCTTGATCACGCCCGTACGGATGCCGCGCGACACGAGTTCGGCGACGAGCTTTTCCAGCAACGAAGTTTTGCCCGTTCCGCTTCTGCCGGTGAATGAAACGATGGGAACCGGGTCCGGTTCGGCGCTCATGACGAAACCTCCCTGGGGTCAGCGGTCCGCGTGAAAGCGGAGCGTCTGCTATTTGGCCTTCTCGCGCAAAGCGTTGCGCAGTTCCGTGTACTGTTTAATCTGCTCGTTCAACGCGTCGGTTCTGTCCCTGCAGTCCGGCTCGGGAGTTTCAACACATTCCGCTTCCGCGGTCTTGAGTTCCTTCTTGAGCGCGCCCACCAGGAACGAGTACGCCTGCGCGGCTTCCTCGAAACGGCCAAGCTTTTCATACACCGGCGCAGTGGCCAGGGCGATTTCCTTGAGGTCCATACTCGAATTCTCGTAAAGGGCCAGGGCCTGTTCATACCGCCCGGCTTTCTCCAGAATCTGCGCGCGCAGAAAATCCGCGGACGCGATCTTTTCATCATCCGGCGCCTGTGCGCCGTTCTGTTCGAGCGCGCGCTGAATCAAATCCGAAGCCGCGTCCCATTGCTGGTCATGAACGGCCAGGCCCGCAAGCATGAGATCCGCTTTCCACGAGGGTTGCGAGGCGTGGAGTTCGGCCCTGATGAATTCGCGATCCGCTGCGGTCACGGGATCCCCGAACGCAGGCAGATCTTCGAGCTTGAGAGCGCGGAAGTAAATCCCGGTTCTGAACGGCTCCACGCGGCTCACGGTGGTGTAGTAACCCGTGGCCATGAGCATGCGCGGATCCCCGAACGGTTTGAGCTGCTCGAGCAGCGCGGCGTAAGTGGCCTGCGCATCCGCGGTTTGGCCCGCGGCGCGCTGTGCGGCCAGAAGCGCAAACACCGCGCTGCGCGTGAGCTTGCTCTGTCCCCACAAGGACTGCGGCAGAGCCTTGAGATGCGGCACGGCCGCCTCGGGATACCCCAGGTTGTGCAGCAGCATGCCCGCCAGAGCGTTGTCTATGGGTTCCGTGATGATGAACTCGAACGCGTCCTTTTCCAGATCAAGGATCCCGGGAATTGTCATGGGCCGGACTTCCGCAAGGCCCTTGGGCGGCGCTTCATCGGAAAACATGTTGACCGCGGTGAGCGCCACGAAGCGGCCGTCGGCGGACAGGGCCACATCCGGCCGCACGGCGTTCATGTACGCGGACAACAGCGGCGGCGCGGAATTGAGCTGTTTCAGCCCCTTGCCCTCGTAGGAAATCAGTTGCGTTTTCACAAAATCCTTGAACCCGGTGTCCATGAACTCGTCCGCACCTTTTTTTTGCATGTCAAACAAGGCCATGGCCGCAGGCGTTTCCGTGGCGATCAACAGCGCCTTTTTTTGCGGCACCGGCATGAAAAAAGTGATGTCGAACGAAGTGTGCAGCAGGCGCGTTTTCATGGTGTTGAGATCGAGCGCATGCAGTTCCGTGCCCGGCTTGTCCG
>JAGUYV010000413.1 GCA_020061125.1 bacterium
CCGAACGCCCACGCGCGCGCGCTTGCCCCGCGCCGCGCCCCAGTGATACAATCCGGTTGACACGGGACAATGGCCCATGCCCATTGCCGGTCCGCGCCGCGGCGCGCGACCCATTCCGCTTCGCAAAGGAGTCCGCCATGAAGATCGCCAAAGTCGAGCTGTTCCATGTGCAGATCCCCTGCCCCAAACCGTTCTGGCCCACCTGGATTCCGGGATATCCCCAGACACACAACGGATTCACCCTCATACGGCTCACCACCAAATGCGGCATCGAGGGCTGGAGCGCAGGCTCGGCCATGGGCAAAGAGCGCGAAGGCCTGGGCGATCTCATCGGCGGCTACCTCATCGGCCTTGACCCCGAGGACATTGACACCGTGAACCAGCGCCTCAAGGAGGCCAGCTACCTGGGCTGGCGCAATTACTGGATCGAGCCGGCGTTCTGGGACATCATCGGCAAGAGCAAAGGCAAACCCGTGTACGAACTCCTCGGCGGAACGCCGCGCAAGGTGGATGTGTACTGCTCCACCGGTGAAATGCACGAGCCGGAGCGGCGCGTGGACGAACTTCTGTCCAAGGCCGAACTCGGATTCAAAACCGCCAAGCTGCGCGTGAAAAACATGCGCCTCGAAGACGACATCCGCCATGTGCAGGTGGTGGGCAAAGGGGTCGAGGGCATTCTCAAAATGGGTGTGGACGCGAACCAGGCCTGGCTCGTGACCATCGTGGACAAAATCCCGGCCTGGGATCTGAAACGCGCCACGGAATTCGCGCACGCGGCCGCGGACTCGGGCTTCGAGTGGCTCGAAGAACCCCTCGACCTGCGGGATTACGACGGCCTGGCCGCTCTGCGAAAAGTGGCGCGCCTCAAAATCGCGGGCGCGGAACTCAATTACGGCTGGCAGGAGATCAAGGTCATGATCGAGAAAGGCTCCTACGATGTGTACCAGCCCGACGCCACTTTCTGCGGCATTTCCGACGCCCTCAAAACCATGAAAGCCTGCAAGGAATCCGGCGGCGATTTGAGCTACACTCCGCACACCTGGACTAACGGCGTCGGGTTCATCATCAACCACCACATGCTCCTGGCCGACCCGGACAACAATCTGCCCCTGGAATACCCGCTGGACGAGCCGGGCTGGGTGCCGGAAGCGCGCGACGGCATTCTGCGCAAATACATCATGCCCGACAAGAACGGCCAGGTGGACCCGCCTACCGCTCCGGGCTTGGGCATTGACATCCACCCCGGGCGCCTGCGCAAATACGGGAAGCGCTTTTTCAAGATGGACAAGCTCGGGCTTACCATCAAGGTCATCATGGAGAAGGGGCTGAAGACCGCGCTGGAACTCAAGGAGCGCAAGGGCGACTGACGCGCCGTCTTGCGGGTTCATGCGCAATTTATCTGTTTTTTTTGAAATATTTATAATATCAATGTTATGCGGCACAGGCGCAACGCCTGAATATTAGAAAAGCAGAGATGGAGCCATGAAACGCACAATCAGAATTCTTGCGGGGCTGGCGCTTGCGCTGGCCGCCGCGCTGGTGGAAATCACGGCCGCGCGCGCCCAGGAGGGCGCGCCTGCTCAAACGCCCAAACCTTTTCTCGAAAACTTCCCGCTCCACCGTCCGCCCATCACGCTCATGGACCCGGTGCGCGGAGCAGGAGCGGACCCCTACGGCATCGAATTCGACACTCCGCAACCGCCCGCGACTCCGCACGGTTACGAATTTGACGCCCTGATGCGGCTGCGCGACGCAGGCTGCACGCCCCTGCGCGTGGCATTCGGCCCAGGATACCAGGACCGCGTCAACAAATTCTCAAGCCGCAGCCTTCTCAAGGAACAGGAATATTTCAACACGCCCTTCGTGGACAAGGGCGCCAAAACCCCGCAGCTCACGGACATCATCTTCGAGCACACGCTGCTGATCAACGAAAAGGATCTGGCGCGCGCCGTGCAGGCGTTCAAGGAGCAGACCCTGGGATTCAGCGCCGAAGGCGCGTGGACCGCGCAGGATGTGCGCCGCGCCATAGATCAGAACGCCTTTTTCGATGTCTGCCTGCCCCTGCCCCCGTACGCGCTCGACCCGGCGCCGCGGTTCAAGTTCGTCATGAACAAGACGGAACTGCTGCTTCACATGTACCAAATCTTCGAGGGCAAGGATATCCTGCTGGCGTCTTTCCCCACCACCAAGGGCGGCTGGAACTACGACGCCATAACGCAGACCTCGCGCGGATTCCCCACGCCCTCGGGCGATTTCTGGGTCAAGCGCATCGTATACGCCCCAAGCTATATCCACCCGGACTGGTCCAAATCCGCCAAACAGCAGGACGCGCCCGGATTCCGGAACCCGTACGGCATCGTGATGGCCGAACTCTGGAAAACCCCGGACCCGCTGTGCAAAGCGGAACAGAAGCAATGCGACGGATACGGCTGGAACTACGCAGGCGGCACCGGCATCCGCTTCCACACCTCCAACCTGGATTCCAATGTGCGCAACAGCGCGGGCAACCCCCGCCCCTCGCACGGCTGCAACAGGCTGTTCACCAAGGACGGCAAGCGCATCTTCACTTTGCTGTATTACAAAATGCCCCATGCCGAGTGCAAAATGGTAACGCGCGGCACGGTGTGCCCATTTCTGGATACCGTGATCCCTTACAAGATCGTCGAGAAGTAACGAACCATGGCCGCATCGAACCGCAGAGGCGCGCAACCAGACCCCGAGGATCGCAACGAATGGGGCATGCCAAAAATGCGCGAACCTGACTGGTCCGATGTGCGACGCCACATCTTCGCTCCCAAACGCATTCTTATCTTCATTGTCATTTCTCTGATCTTCTGGATTTTGTATTATCACTTTTTCCCGAACGCAGGCCCCATGCCGCCGCGCAAACATGAGCCGCCCGCGGCATCGGAAACGCAAAAATAGCATCCCCCCGCTGCTGCCGGGGCCGGACGGTTCGCCCATGCGATTCCTTGTTCACGCCATGACACACTGCGGATTGAAGCGCAGGCGCAACGAAGACGCATTTTTCGCCGCGTCATTTGACGGCCGTCCCGGCGCCGGAGCGCTGCTCATGGTTGCGGACGGAATGGGCGGACATTCGGCCGGGGATGTGGCCGCACGCATTGCAGCGGAACATTTCGAATCCGCTGCCGCGAATCTGCC
>JAGUYV010000189.1 GCA_020061125.1 bacterium
TAGTGTTCTGCCGCACGGAAAATGGCTGAACCCGCGCCCGTTACTATGGACATGCGGCGCTTTCTTCTGTAGAACATAATCATGGCGGATTATTACTACCGGCAGGTCAACACAGTGCGGTTCGGCCCCGGGGCGCTGACCCCGGTGGTGCGCAATCTGCTTATTGCCAATGGGGCCGTGTTCGCTGTACAGGTCGTGTTCTTCTATTCGCTGGGGGGGCACAACCTGGGACCGCATTACCAGGATCCCGTGTCGGTCTGGTTCGGGCTGAACCCGGCGCACGGCGTGTTCCGCGGCAAGGTGTGGCAGCTCGGCACCTACATGTTTCTACATGCCGTGAACAGCCCGCTTCACATTCTATTCAACATGTTCTATCTGTGGATGTTCGGCGTGAGCGTGGAGCAGCGAATGGGCAGCCGTGCGTTCGCGTGGATGTACTTCGTCAGCGGCCTGGGCGCTGGCGTGCTGACCTGCCTGTTCTGGCCGTTCTGGAACGCCACAACCATCGGCGCGTCAGGCGCGGTTTTCGGCGTGCTTCTGGCCTACGGGTTGCTGTTTCCGAACCGCATGATCCTTCTGTTCTTTATCATTCCGGTCAAGGCCATATTCATGTCCCTGGGCCTCATCGCCATCGAGGTCATGTACATGATCACCTCCGTGAACGACGGCGTGGCGCACATCACCCATGTGTCGGGCGCGGGCTTTGCATACCTGTTTCTGCGTTACCAGAACCGCATTCTGGACGCTGCCCCGAGCGCGCCTATCGTGAATCCTGTGGAGGCCGTTAGGCGCGTGAAGGAAAAAGCAGAGCAGATGAGCGAAGCCGAAGAACAGCGGCGCGTGGACGAAATTCTTGATAAAATAAACAAGCAGGGGATTCACACATTGAGCCGGAACGAGCGCGCGTTTCTCAAGCGCCGCGCCCGGAGGCGCGACCGGGATTGAACGGCGTGGACAGCCTTGCCTGGCGGCCGCTAAAGCAGCATTCACATTTTGAAATCATGCGTATCGTATACGCATAATGCGATTCACATCTTGATGCACCGACCCGGGGAGGGAATCCATAATGACGGAAATCACAGGCGTACACGCAAGGCAGATCATAGACTCGCGGGGCAACCCCACGGTGGAAGTTGATGTGGAACTGATCAGCGGGGCCGTGGGCCGCGCGGCCGTGCCGTCGGGCGCATCCACGGGCACGCGCGAGGCGGTCGAGTTGCGGGACGGCGATAAAAAGAAATACGGCGGCAAGGGCGTGCTCAAGGCCGTGGACAATGTGAACAAGGTCATCGCCCCGAGGCTGCGCGGCATGGACGCACTGGATCAGGTTTCCATTGACGCCATGATGTGCAAACTGGACGGAACGGCCACCAAAGGCAAGCTGGGCGCAAACGCCATCCTGGGGGCGTCCCTGGCCGTGGCGCATGCGGCTGCCGCGGCGCTCGAACTGCCGCTGTTCAAGTATGTCGGCGGCGTGAACGGAAAGACCCTGCCCGTGCCCATGATGAATGTGCTCAACGGCGGACAGCACGCGGACAACAATGTGGATTTGCAGGAATTCATGATCGTGCCCCACGGGGCCGCGTCGTTTTCCGAGGCCCTGCGCATGGGTGCGGAAACCTTCCACGCGCTCAAAAAAGTTCTGGGCGCGCGCGGCTACGCAACCAGCGTGGGCGACGAGGGCGGGTTCGCCCCCAACTGCAAGAGCAACGAGGAAGCCCTGCAAGTGGTGATCGAGGGAATCGAAAAGGCGGGCTACGCTCCCGGAGACCAGATCAGCATCGCCCTGGACGCGGCCGCGAGCGAATTCTGCAAGAACGGGAAATACATACTGGCCGCGGAGAAGAATCCAACCCGCGCGCGCGAGCAGATGGTCGAGTTCCTGGTGAAATGGGTGGACAAGTATCCGATTGTCTCCATCGAGGACGGCATGGCCGAGGGAGACTGGAAGGGCTGGGAACTTCTGACACAGGCGCTGGGCGGCAAGTGCCAGCTCGTGGGCGACGACCTGTTCGTCACCAACACGAAGATCCTCAAAAAGGGAATTGACAAGGGCATCGCCAATTCCATTCTGATTAAAGTGAACCAGATCGGCACGCTGACCGAAACCCTGGACGCCATCGAAATGGCCAAAAAGGCGGGATACACGGCTGTGGTGTCGCACCGGTCCGGCGAAACCGAGGACACCACCATCAGCGACATCGTGGTGGGAACCAACGCCGGGCAGATCAAGACCGGGTCCATGTCACGCACGGACCGCATCGCCAAGTACAACCAGTTGCTGCGCATCGAGGAGCACCTGGGTGACGCCGCCGTGTATCCGGGCAAAGCCGCCTTCAAGCTGGGCTGAAGCCGCGGCGCTGCCATTGTTGCTGAAAAGAGCTTTATCTGAATGACGGCAAGGCATGCAAAGAGCAAAAGCATTCTCCCCGAGCTGTCCCTGGACGGCTCGGCATGCCGCGATCTCTCGCACGCGCTGGAACTGGAATGGCTGGAAACCAACGGGCTGGGCGGCTACGCGTCGTCCACTGTGGCCGGGGCCAACACCCGGCGCTACCACGGCCTGCTCGTTGCGGCGCAGACCCCGCCGACCGGCCGCACCGTGATGCTCAACAAACTCGACGAGACCGTGCGGTGCGGAAATGACGAATGGCAACTCGGGTGCAATCTGTTCCCTGGCGCCACTCATCCCTCCGGGCATGAATTGATCGAATCCTTCCATCTGGACCCGTTCCCGCGCTGGGTTTTCAGACTCGGTCCGCACCGCCTCGAAAAAACCGTGTTCATGGTCTATGCGCGAAACGCCGTGGCCTTGTGCTACCGGTGGGTGGACGGGCAGGGCAGGCCCCTGGATTCCGCAAGCGCGCCAAACGCATCTCTGCGCCTGCGCCCCTTCATCAGCTTCCGCGATTTCCACCACATCCGCAGGGAAAATCCGTACCTGGATTCCTCGTGCGTGTTCAAGGAGGATTCCCTCACCCTGAGGCCCTATTGGAACATGCCAGTGCTCACGATTCTGCACCACGGCTTCTATTTCGAGTCGTCTCCGCACTGGCACTACAATTTCGAATATCCCCGAGAGCGGGAGCGGGGGCTGGACTTCCAGGAAGACCTGTTCTCGCACGGGGAGCTGGCCCGGCCGGAAATGGGCGCGTCCTGTTGCGTATTGGCATTCATGGGCAAGGCGTCGCGCCTGTTGAGCGGCGCGCAGGAATCGCCGGAACTCGAAACCTTCGTGAGCGTGCTGCGGGACAAGGAAGTCATGCGCCGCCGCAGGCTGCTCAACGAATTCAAGGGCCGCAGCGACACTGTGCGCAGGCTCGTGCTTGCCGCGGACCAGTTCATCGCCGAGCGCGGCGGCCGTCGCAACACCATCATCGCCGGCTACCACTGGTTCAACGACTGGGGCCGCGACACCATGATCGCTTATCCCGGAATCGCGCTCACGGCAAAGCGCCTGGCCATGCGCCGCGCCACGCTCCAGGCATACGCCGGGTTCGTCAAGCATGGCCTCATCCCCAACAACTTCCCGGACACCGGGTTCGAGCCGTCTTACAATTCCGTTGACGCCACACTCTGGTTTTTCAACGCGGGCAGCGAATATGCGGAGAATTCTGGAGATTACGAGTTTGCAATCCAGGAACTCTGGCCCGTGTTTCAGGATATCATCGCCCATTTCCGCCGCGGCACTCTGTTCGACATCCGCATGGACGAGGACGGGCTGATCACGGCCGGCAGCGAAAACACCCAACTCACCTGGATGGATGCATGCGTGGACGGAGTCCCCATGACGCCGCGCTATGGCAAGGTCGTGGAAATCAACGCCCTGTGGCACAACGCCCTGCGCGTGGCCGCCACCTTGGCCGCGCGCGCGGGGCAGGACCCCGCGCCGTACAGCGAATTGGCGGACAAAACCCGGGATTCGTTCAACGCCGTGTTCTGGAATCCCGCGGCCGGGTGCCTGTTTGACACCGTCAGCGATCACGGATCTGATTCCGCGATTCGCCCGAACCAGCTCGCGGCCTTGAGCCTGCCGCATGCGCTGCTTGATTCAGAGAAAGCCGAGAGCGTTCTGCGCTCCGTTGAAGAGCGGCTTCTGACGCCCGTGGGGCTTCGCAGCCTCGACCCCGCGGATTCCCGTTATTGCGGACGATACGCCGGGGGTGTGGCCGAGCGGGACGGCGCGTATCACCAGGGCGCGGTCTGGGGCTGGCTTATGGGCCTGTACGCGCGCGCCCTGCGCAATGTGCGCGGCGACGACGCGGCCCGAACCTCCCTATCTTCCCTGTACAAATCCATGAAGCGGCACATCACCACAGAAGCATGCCTCAACTCCGTATCGGAAATTTTTGACGGCGACCCGCCCCATGCTTCGCGCGGTTGCGTGGCGCAGGCATGGAGCGTGGGCGAATGGCTCTACATAGCCGATTTTCTGGAACCCGCACCGCACCCGGCCCTCCACAAATAACGCGCGCGCGTTATTTATTTTTTATAAACTTCTGTTGTATAATACACAATTGTTATAGAGCTATTGAATTGAAGTTGTTTTGCATGTAGAAATAGAGGGGAAATAGACAGGGAAGCGGGGTTGCGTATGGGTGGATTTTGCGTGCGCCCGCATTTCTTGATCCGGAGACGCTGAACGGCATGGCCAAATTCAATCTGGGCGACAGCATGAAGCTCAATATGCCGGATTCGTTCAAGAATCTGAACCTGTTCGCGTCCAGGGGACCTGTGGCCAGGCTCGGGCTGGACATCGGAACGCGCTACATCAAGATGTCCATGGTGCAGTCTTCGTCCCAGGGAATCCAGTTGAGCAAGTACGGGTTTTCGGCAACGCCCGTGGGCGCGATCACCGAGGGGACCATGAACAACCCCGAGGCCATCGGAGAAGCCATCTGGCAAATCCTCACGCATTACAACATCAAAGAAAAGCGCGTGCTGTGTTCGCTTCCCGGACGCGCGGTCATCATCCGCCAGGTATCCATCCCCGGAGGGCTTCCGGAAAGGGAAGTCAAACAGGCGGCCATCTCCGAAGTCGAGCGCTTCCTGCCGTTCCCTCTGGATGAAATGGAATACACATACCACAAACTCGGGGAAATCGTGCAGGGAGAGGTGCGGCAGCAGAGCATCCTGTTCGTGGCCTCGCACAAGGATGCGGTCCAGCGCCGCGTGGAAGCCGCGCGCTTCGCGGGCCTCGAATCCATCGAGATTGATGTGGACCCGTTCGTGATTCTGCGCTCGGTCATCGAGTCCGGCCTGTTCGAGGATCCCGATACATTTTCGCAAACCATTCTGCTGCTGGACATGGGCGCCAGCGCCACCAATGTGAGCATCATCCACGCGGGTGCGCTGCGCTTCACCCGCATCTTCGCCATCGGCGGCGACACGCTCACCCACGCCATCGAATCCGGGTACGACGCCACCTACCTCGAAGCCGAAAAACTCAAGATGGAAAAAGGCGTGGCCGTGCTTGATGAAGAAGTTATGGAAATTGACGACGAGATGCGCGAGATCCACGGCATGATCAGCTCGCACCTGGACACGCTCGCGCTCGAAATCCGGCGTTCGCTCGCGTACTACACCTCCAAGTACCGCGGGGAAAGCGTCACCCGCATCGTGCTCACGGGCGGCGGGTCGCTGCTGCGCGGCGTGGGCCGGTTCTTCGAAGACGATCTCGGCATTCCTGTGACATTCAGCAATCCGCTGCAAAATGTTCCCTACATCGGCGACGGCGACATTGACCATCTCGCGCGCCTGGTTCCGTTCCTGGGGATATCCGTGGGGCTGGCCCTGCGCCAGGCGCCACAACGCGTGCTCGCGCGCCACACGCTCGATGTGAGCGTCGAGCCTAACTATGAATTCGGCAGCACCGCCCAGGCGGGCGGCGCGGCCTGACGGGGTTTCGCGCATGCTTCGCACGAACCTTCAGCCCAAAGTCAAGGCCGAAGTCAAAGGCGGCTTCCAGCTTCCCGTCTGGGCGCCCATTCTGCTCGGCATCATCGTGATCGCGGGCATGGGCGGAACCTGGTGGTATCTCAACCTCACCGTCAACGATTTGAACTCGCAGAAAACCAGCAACCAGCGCAAGCTTCGCGATTTTCAGGAACTCATCCGCGAAGAGCAGCGCGTGCGCGAAGACCGCGATTATCTCAACGACAAGCTCTCCTACATCCGCAGCCTGTACAACAATCAGGCCCAGTGGACCTATTTCCTGGACACCTTCAAGGACAACATCCCCGCGGATGTGTGGGTGCAGAAACTGAAAGTCACCGAAGACGGAGAGCTGGAACTCATTGGTTCCACATACACATATTCGGCTGTGGGCCATTTCATTATCAGGCTCGAAGCCATGCCCCAGTTGAGCGGCGTGGCGCTCGAGCAGGCCCAGGCCCAGCAGCAGGGCAATGCCGAAGCCGACGCTGACCTGGAGTCCAGGATGCGCAAGGATTTCAAAATCAAGGCCACGACCAGCCTTCTGGGCGCAGCCAGCAAAAAGCAAGCGGCGGACGCCCAGCGCGTGAATCAGGGAGCAAAAGCCGCGCCCAAAAAGTGACACACGGAGTTCCATGAAACTCGGCACCGTATCGCGAAACCAGATCATCGGCCTCATCCTTTTCCTCGAACTGGTGGCTGTGGCCGCGTTTGTGTTCTATTATGTCATGCCCACTAACAAGAAAATCGAGGGCGTGTCAACCGAGATTAACAACATGGTGCGCGAGTTGCGCGGCATTGAAACCACGAAAAAGAACCTCAACGAGCTGCAGACCGAAGTCCAGCAGTTCAACGATGAACTCAAGCGCCTGGAGCAGCACTTCAAGCAGGAGCTTTTCATTACCCGAACGCTCATGCTGCTCGAAGTGCTGGCTGGTAACACCCGCGTTGACATCGTGGGATTCAAACCGAGCGGCAAGGACAATAGGGCGCGCAGGCCTTCCGGCGCCGCACAGAACCAACCCCGCCCTGAACCTCCCAAGGCAGGCGGAAAAAACGCCAAGCCTGTGCCCGGTCAGGGCGAAAAACCAGCAAAGCAGTTCAACTCCGCGCAGGAGTTCAAGGAATCCAAATACGAACTGTATGTCATCGGGCAGTTCAAGAATGTTTACAATTTCATCAACGAACTCAAGGACTTCCCCAAACTCGTGGTTCTGGATTCCATTGAAATATCCATGGACTCGTCAATGGGCAAAAATGAAGGCGCGGGGGCTCCGGCGGCGGCCATGCCAGGCGCTTCGCAGGCCGGTTCCCTTCAGGTAAAAATGCCACTGACATTCTATGTGCAGAGCGCGGAACCGCTCGTCAAGCTCGGCGGCGAAAAGGGAGAGCAAGAAGACAGCGCCGCGGAGGGCGAGCAACCCGCTCCGGGACCGGGAGCACTTCCGCCAGCGGGAGAATAATGCCACCCGGCGACACGACAGGACATGCAAATGCGGCAAAGCATTAAAAACATCAAAGCGCAGGCTGGAATGGCCGTCAAAGGTATGGCTATTGCGGCCATGTTTGTGCTGTTTATTGTGCCTCTGGCCTCATCATGCGGAGGTTCCAGTAAAAAATCCGCAAGCAAAACCAAACAAACCAAGCAAACCAAGCCCGCAGCGGGCGCGCAACAGACGCCCGGCACGCCAACCGCCACAGCCGCGGACGGAACCCCGGTGTTCGGAGAATACAACGACCAGCTCATCGCCGATGCCGAACTGGACCAGTTCAAGGGCCAGTTCAGCACGGATGTGGGCCGTGAAGACCCCTTTGAATTCGTTCCCTACAGCAGCGCGGGCGGCGCGGGCATGATTGACAAAGGTATGCAGGAAAACCCGGACATGTACCGCGTGATTGGCACCGCGCGCACCACGCCCAGCGGCCCCGCAGCGCTCATTCAATTGGGCGGCGATACCTTTGTGGTGCATGAGGGCGATGAAATAGACAAGGCCGTTATCAAGCGCATTGATCTGCGCGATGTGCTCATTGAAATGAACGGCAGGGAATTCACCTTGAGCATGCGAACGCGCAAGCGCACCGTGCCCGCTCCGGACATGACCCAGGAAGGCATGGAGATGACGCAACTTGGCAAGCTCCAGTCGCAGATGGGCAAATTCGACAGCCTCTACGAAGAATATCTGAACAGCAAATACGGCAAAACCGATTTCTTCGAGGGCGAACGCAAAGAAGGGCCGAACAACTTCAACGACTATCTCAAAGAACGCGAAAAATTGACATACGAAAATCCCAAAGTGAGTCCATTTTGAGGTGAGCCAATGAAACACTGCATGGCAAAATCATGGAAAGCGGCGCTGACAACGGTTCTCGCAATGTGCGCCGTGGCCATGGCATGCGCTCCGCCGTGCCTGGCGCAGTCCCAGACCAACAGGCTGCGCAAAATCAATATCGGCCAGGAAGGGGATCACTTGTATCTCAAGCTGTCGGGTTCCGACAGGTTCCGCTACCGGGTCAAGGCCGAAGACAAGCCTCCGCGCCTCACCGTGCAGCTTTTCAGCACCGAATCCGACCTGGGATATTCCGAACTCGAAGTCAACAAGGGATATGTCAAAAATCTCACCGTTCAGCAAATGACCGTCAGCGGCCAGAAAGCCACTTTCCTTATAGTGCATCTTAGCCAGTCCGTGGAAATGGACTACGGCCTTTCGGGAGACGGCCGCACTTTCTATCTCGCAACTCCCATGTATGCGGGCGCCAAATCGGTGAGCCGCAGCGGCGAATTTCAGGCCGACTCGCGGGACACCACCGTGCGCGCGGAGTCCCCTCTGCCCGTGGCTGGAGGCTCTTTGCCTCCAGAAATCGTGGTGCCGGAAAATGCGCCCTCGGTCGCGCCGTCCAGCGTCATGGTTCCCTACGCGGGATCGGGCAGCAGCCAGCCCGGCACCTTCGCGGACTTTCCCCAGAAAACCGGCATTGACAATTCCCCGTACATCGCCGGTCCGGTGATCCTCCAGGATGCCGACATTTCTAAAGTTGTGCAATTGTTGAGCGAAGCTGCGGGCGGCGCAAGCATCATCGTGGAGTCCAAAGTGCTGGAGCAGAGCGCGGCCAGCATCGCGTCCGCGGGCGCCGGGGGCGGCGGCGGCATCACCATGACCCTGTCTTACATCACCCTCGAAGACGCCCTCGATGTCATCACCTCGGCCAACAACTGGGCCTGGATGAAAATCGCGAACAGCTATGTAATCATGTCCCGCGACACCGCGAACCAGGGCGTAAATCCCATCAGCGCGGCCACGGTCTACGATCTCTCCACACCCAAACTCACCGTGAGCGTGTACAGTCCCAAGAGCGTGGACGCCTGCTCCCTCACCAGCGCCGTGTCGTCCATCCTGCCGGATGTGAAATGCGACCCTGACCTGAATTATCTGCTCATGAAAGGCCGCGAGGAGGACATGATCCGCGCCAAGCAGATTCTGGCGCAGCTCGACCGTACGCGCGACAGCAGCGATCTGCCGGTCATCAAGGACATGGCCGAGCGCGTGCTCAAGGAGTCAGCCCAGTATCTGGTCACCAAGGTCATTCGTCTTCAGTACATTCGCGCCGCGTCACTGGGCGTCCAGTTGAACAGCCTCATGGACAATCCATACTTCGGAAACCTCAATGTTATCACCAACTCCACCTCGCGATCCGTTGTTGATTCGTCCCTGGGTTCCAACAACTCGGACAAGAACATGAACATGCTCACCGTGGACGAATCCACCAATACCATGGTGTTCGTTGGACAGGAAGAGGTGTTCCGCCGTCTCGAGGCCGTGATCAAGCAGCTCGATGTTCCGTACAGCGCAACCGTGGTACGCACAATCACTTTGCGCAATGCCTTCGCCGATGATCTCAAACAGGAAATTAGCGAAGATCTCGTGGAGAAACTCGGCCGGTACCAGAACACCGAGATTATGTACAATTCGCTCGACAACACCATAACATTCGTCGGAACGCAGGATGACTTTGATCGCTTCCAGAACATCGTCAAGGAACTGGACAGCGAACAGAAGGCCATGATCACCGAGAGCGTGCCCTTCACCAACATTGATGTCCTCGCGCTGACCAACACCGATACATTAAGCCCGATTCTGGGTTCCGCCTATTACGGGTACGCAGAAATCATTGACAGCAAATCCAAGACATCCACATCCCTCAACAGCCGAACGCGCATCAGCGTTCACAGCCCTACAAACGCATTTGTGATAACCGCACAGCGGCGTTACATAGATCGCGTCAAACAATACTTGCTTTCCCTGGATCGGGATCAGGCCAATGTCGTCACAAAAGTTGTAAGAATCAAGCACATGAACGCGACGCGCATAGCCCTGGCCCTGCAACAGCTTTTAAGCCTCGAAGATCCTGACACGGGAAACACAAGTTTCGATGGCGAGGCGCCGTTCATGGGCAATTTCTATTCGACTTGCGGTCTGCCCTGGCGCTGGGAAGTGAACGAGGACAAGGTCGAATACACATACGAAGTCTGCGAAAAGAATTCCAGGCTTCTCATAAAAACCTCCCCAACGCAGGAAGGCTCTTACGCCCGCAGCCACTTCCTTTCTGTTTATGTGGAAGCCGCGCAGAATGCGTTGGTGCTTCGCGGCACGGACAAAGATCTGCGCCTGGCCGAGGACATCATCAAACGCATTGACACCGCGCAGCCCCAGGTGCGTATAGATGTGCAGATCGTGTCCGTGAGCCGCCAGGATCTCAAGAGCTTCAGCAAGGAATTCAACATTCAGGACGGGCGGTTCTCTCTGTCCAACGAGGGCGCGTCTCCGTCGGGAACCACCAGCATTCTTTTCGACGACTCGGCAAATCTGGCATCGAATTTCAAGAGCTTTATAACCGCTCTGGTCTCGTCCGAGCGCGCCACGGTGCTTGCCAATCCTTCGATTGTGGCGCGTGAAAACGCATGGACCCAAATCGCGTTCGTGCAGCAGATCAGGTGGAGTGAGGCTTCTGGCAATGTCTTCCTGTCGGCTGAAGATGATACGGCCACGCAGCTCGTCGTGTCCCGCACCGCGAATATCGGCCCGCAACTGTGGATGGTGCCGCACATCAACATCGAGGACAACACCGTGCACCTGCACATGGCGCCGTATTCGTCCACTCTGGTGCGCTTCACAGAAGGCGGAGCGCCCATTACGGACACCTCGTTCATGGTGCAGGAATTTTTTGTGCGCAACGGCGACACCATCATCGCGTCCGGCATGATCAGCAGCCAGGATGTGGAGAACCAGAGCCGTGTGCCCATCCTCGGAGACCTGCCAGTGGTCGGAAACCTGTTCCGCAGCAAATCCCACACAACCGAAGATCGCGAAATCATCTTCCTGCTCACGCCCACGATTCTTCCGGCCATCTGATGCAACGCGCAGAAAACGGACACAAACGCGGGACGCCCGAGGGCGTCCCGCTTCGTTTATAATGAAAGTGACGAAACTGGCACGACAGGCGTGAAACCATGAAGATTACAATTGCGGACCATGCGGGATTCTGCAAGGGCGTGGATCGCTCGGTACGCATCGCCATGCGCGCGGCGGAAATGGAGCAGGGACCGGTGTTCACACTTGGTCCGCTCATTCATAACCCGCGGGTGGTGAACACATTGCAGGCGCACGGCTTGCGCATGGCCACCGGACCGGATTTCGACTTCCCGGCGCACGCCACGGTGGTGCTGCCCTCGCATGGGACCCCGCGCCAAGTGGAGCGCGCTCTCGAAGAACGCGGCCTCAAGATCGTTCAGGCCGCATGTCCGCGAGTGCTGGCCGTTCATGAGCGTCTGCGTAAAGCCCTGGCTCAGGGGCGCCGCGTGTACCTGGCCGGGGTTCCGGGCCACACGGAGACCGTTGCGGCCGCGTCCCTGGATCCGGATCGCGTCACCGTTTTGTCGTCCTTGCGCGACGCGCGGCAGACCGCAGTCCAGGACGCGCCGGCGCTTCTGGCCGCACAGACAACTTTCTCACCCGAAGTTTTTCGAGAAATGGACAGGGAGCTTTCAAGCCGCATCTGGGACCTGGATGTTTACGATTCCCTTTGCGGCCACACACTTCGCGCGCAGCGCGCGGCCGCGGACCTCGCCGCGAATTGCAGCATCATGATCGTGATCGGCGGCGCGGGAAGCGCCAACACGCGGCGTTTGCGCGAGGCCTGCCGTTCCGCGTGCGCGCGCGTGAGGCGCGTGGAATCCGCATCCGCTCTGCGCCGCACCATGTTCCGCGATCATGATCATGTCGGCATCACCGCGGGCGCTTCCACGCCCCGCGAGCACATCCGCGAAGTCCGGGACTGGCTTTGCGCCCGTTTTGAAATCGGCTAAAATGATCCGCAGCGCGTTAGATTCCGCGCCATAATGGCTGACAGGAGACACAATTCATGAAAGCGCTCATCACCGGAGGAGCCGGGTTCATCGGCTCACACATCGCAGATGCGTATCTGGCGGCGGGTTGGGAAGTGCTCGTGGCCGACAACCTGCACTCCGGCAAGATGGAGAATCTGGACCCCGCCGCGCGATTCACGAACATAGATATTTGCAGCCCCGAATTTCCCCACTACATCATGGATTCAAAGCCGGACATCGTGGTGCACGCCGCGGCCCAGATTAGCGTGTCCTTTTCCGTGCGCGAGCCGGGGTTTGACGCGAAACAGAACATCACCGGCCCGCTGGACATGTGCATGGCGTGCGTGCGCGCAGGGGTCAATAAAATCATTTTCTCATCCTCGGGCGGTACCATCTACGGTGAAATTCCGGGCGAACCGGCAACCGAAGACCATCCCTTTGCGCCTATGTCCCCGTACGGCATCAGCAAAATGGCGTTCGAATACTATTTGCGGTTTTTCCGCAACGAGTACGGACTGGACTTCACCTCATTGCGGTACGGCAATGTTTTCGGCCCCCGGCAGGACCCGCACGGAGAGGCCGGCGTGGTCGCCATTTTTTCCAAAATGATCCTCAACGGGAAGACGCCGACCATCAACGGGGACGGCAAGTTCTATCGTGATTATGTGTATGTAGCTGATGTGGCGCGGGCCAATCTGCTGGCTGCGGAAAAGGGCGCGGGCCGCGCCTACAACATAGGCACCAGAAAAGCCACGGATGTGAACGAGATTTACCGTCTGGTTGCTGATGCCGCTGGCTTTGACGGTGCGCCAGATTACGGCCCTCCGCGGCCCGGAGATTTGCGGCGCTGCGTGCTCGACATTTCCCGCGCCGCCGCCGAACTCGGCTGGCAGCCGCAGATTACCCTTGAACAGGGGATGCAGCACACCGTGGACTTCTTCCGTTCACAAACCCAGCCGCGGGACGCCTCATGATCCCGGGCGTTTCCTCCCAGATTTTTCACAGGGAAAAACTGGGCGCGGCTCATGCCGCGGCCATAAGCCAGGCGGGTTTTACACTGACCGAAGCCTACACCTATCCCGGCCATTTTGAATTGGGAGATGAGGCGCACGCGCGCACAGTGCGCGCCGCGTTCGACGATCATGGCGTGACCCTGGTTTCACTGCACGCTCCGTTTTTCGATGAACACAAATCCGGTTCGGCCAGCCGCGGGCGGCTGTCCATATCCAGCGCCAAACCGGCTGCGCGCGCCGCAGCCCTGGACGCCGTGCGCCGCTGCGCGGACACCGCCGCCATTCTGGGCGCACGCATTCTGGTCATACACTTCGGCGACGGCGGAGACAAGAACACGCACGCCGTGATCGAAAATCTGTTTTCCTCCATGCTTCATATTGAAGACATTCTGCTTGGAACCGGCATCACTGCCGCATACGAAAATATCGGAACGCCAACCTCGCTCTGCGGGTACATTGCAAACATGCTGGACCGCTACGAGCTGCGCCAGGCAGGGGTATGCCTGGACATCGGTCACGCCAACATCAACGAAGATCCGGCCACGGCCGTTGAGCGCGCCGGCGCGCGCCTGACGCATATCCACGCCTCTGACAATTCAGGACACGAAGATCAGCACAACCCACCGTTTTTGGGTTCCGTGCGCTGGGACCGCGTCATGCCCGCCATTTTGAAATCCGGATATCGCGGCGCGTTCATATTCGAGCCAAGGTTTCAGCCCGAACCAATCAAGCTGCTGCATCACCTGCGCGCTTCGTTCGAAAAGCTCTCGCTTCTCGCTCAAGGCGAAAACCCCGATGAGACGGAATCCGATACCCCGTTTTCCAGTTGTTAAACATAATTTCATGCATTAATTCCAGACAATCTTAGAATAGTAATAGAATTCATGTTCAAACTAATCCGGTTATGATCCGGATTTCGGATTCATGCATGTGATTTTCGGGTAAATAGAAAATGAAAGAAGGAGGTGCGGCCATGAAAACAACAGCACGAATCATAATTCTCACCGCAGTATTTGCGCCCTTGTGCCTCATGGCCCGCGCCGACGACTTCTGGGATTCCTACAGCAAAAATGTTGTTTATCACTATTCAGTCAAAACTGCGGCCATTCCGGACATTCCTCGCACGGGACTGCGGCTCTCCAACGATGAAATGACCGCCATTCTCACCAAGTCGTTCTCCCGCGCACTGGGTGAACGGCTCACGGATGTTGCGGACAAGCGCAGCTATGTGGCCATTGTCTGCATATTTCATCCCGAGCCGGAACGCTGTTTCGCGGATAATATCCTTGACGCCACATTTGACGAAGTACATTTCGTCAAAGCTCCCAGATTCAGCCAGAAGTTCCTGAAAAAAATGTCGAATTACTATTCCTATACATTGAGTGACGACGAGCAGGAAATGCAGCGTCGCACAGAGGCCGCGGGCCGTGTGCCGCCCTGGAAAAAATTCAACCCGCGTTTCAGCTTCGACCTCAACGAGCCGGAGATCGCCGTGAGTTCCCCGTTCTATTCATTCGAGGGCGTATTCGTGGAACCACGCTACGGTACGGGCAAGGGAGCGTCCGTGTCTTTCCTTTTCAAACGATATCTTCTGGATGTGCGCAAAGAAGGCGTGGAGCTGAAGTGCCGCACGGGGCACAATGCTTACGGCCGAGGGTACCTGTCCATCACCATCAGGCCGGAAGGGGAAATCGTCATCAGCAATGAATTCATAATGCGCTGACGCGCGCCTGTGGCGCGTCGGGCATGCCCTCAACTATAATGACTGTGGCGCGTGCGGACGCTACGCGCCACATTGCATTTCAGGAGGCGCGCCCGATGCGAACAGCCACGGGACTTGAACTGGCTTTTGAAACTCATAAGCAAATTCCGCGAGGCGCGAGCATCGGACTGCTGTGCCATCCCGCCTCCGTTGACGCGCGTCTGCGCCACGCATCCGAAATCTTCACTGCAAGTCCAGAAATCCGGCTACGCGCACTGTTCGGACCCCAGCACGGATACCTCGGAAACACCCAGGACAACATGATCGAGTGGTCCGGCTTCACGCACCCGCAGCTTGGCATTCCCGTGTACAGCCTGTACGGGGAACACCGCAAGCCCGCGTCCGCAATGCTCGACGGGCTTGACGCGCTGGTGTGCGATCTCATGGATGTGGGAACGAGGGTTTACACATTTATCTGGACCATGTGCCTGTGCATGGAAGCGTGTTCCGAAGCGGGCATTCCGTTTGTGGTGCTGGATCGCCCGAACCCGATAGGCGGCGAAGCTGTGGAGGGAAATGTGCTGGATCCGGCTGTGCGCTCGTTCGTGGGTCTGCACCCCATTCCCATGCGCCACGGCCTTACGCCCGGCGAAGTGGCGCTTTTCGTTAATGAGACCGCAGGCGTGGGTTGCGACCTGCGCGTGGTTCCCATGAAGGGCTGGCGGAGGGACATGCTTTTCGGGGACACGGGCCTTCCCTGGGTGCTGCCGTCTCCCAACATGCCCACGCCTGACACCGCGCTTGTTTATCCTGGAACGGTTGCGTTCGAGGGCGCGAATGTGTCGGAAGGGCGCGGCACATGCCGCCCGTTCGAACTCATCGGCGCGCCATGGCTGGATGCCGAAGCGCTGGCGAAATCCATGAACGCGCGCAATTTGCCCGGCGCGTATTTCCGCGCCGCATGGTTCGAGCCGGTATTTCACAAGGGGGCAGGGAAGATATGCGGCGGCGTTCAGATCCATGTCACGGATCCGTATACCTTCAAACCGTATCTCACGGGCCTGGCTTTACTTCAGGATTGCCGGGGCCAGTCGCCGGAAAAATTTGCTTGGAAACAGCCGCCTTACGAATATGAATTCGATAAATTGCCGATTGATCTGATACTGGGAGATTCACAGGTGCGCCGCGGCATTGAGGACGGTATCGCCGTTCAGCAGCTTGAGGAAGCCTGGACGATGGGGTTAACCGCTTTCCGCGAACTCAAGAAACAATATCACTTATATGATTGAAACCAGATGGGCAGGGCGGCAGAAATGGCTTACTGCCCGTGATTCTGAACGGCAGGGATTCTCATTCCGGCAAATCCTGCGATGAGCGCTCCGAACGACACCAGAATCATGCCGATCCACAGGAAGAAAATAAACGGCTTGCGCAGCGTGTCGAACTGAACCACGACCGAAGCGCCACCGGATGGATTCTGTTCCGCGGCCGCGGGAGCGGGTTGCATGCCTTGTGGAGCGGAACTGATGGTCAGAACCACGGTCTTTGTTTTGGGGTCGAAGGATTCCACCTGCCACATGGACCCATCCCGGAAGAACAGGTTGAGGCTCTCGGGCGGCATTTTCCCGGCGGGATCGAAGCCGATGCTCATGGGAACTGGTTGTGCGCCCTGCGCGGAAAGCTGCAGGTGGATGATGTCGTTGCCGGAAGGTCCTTTGTCGTGTCCGGCGAAGGAAAGTGCGCCCTGATCGAGCATGGCAGGAGCGCCCGGCGCAATGGTGTAAGTGCGCGAAGGACTGGCGGATGATTCCGGCGCCGCAGGCGTGATCGTGGACTCGTCAGCGGTTCCGGTCTGGGTTTCTTCCTGTGCGCCTGTGACTTTGAGCACTGCAAATTCCAGGTCCGGGTTGCCGGGGTCCACGCTGATGCGCACGACGCGGATCCCTGTACCGTCGGGGAGAATTGCGGAATTGCCATTTTCATCCTGCGGTTCGGCCTGGTAGGGAATTACGAGTTCCACGGACTGCTGATCGCCGCTCGTAGCGGAAATTTTCACGCTGATGCGGTCTTCCTGCATGGCGGAAATATCCCAGCCGGAGAGGAGAAGGGACCATTTGCCGGCCGTCACGGGTTTGGCGCGGCTCACGGCCAGCCCGTCTTCAGCCTGGGGAACAGAAGCGCCGTCTGTGCCTTTTCCCTCCTGAAAATGTCCCGTGGACGCGCTCGTTGCCAGAACCACGGACTGGGTTTCCCGGATTATTTCCATCACGGCCACGGTCGAGCCGTCGGGCAGGGTGGACGGCTCCTGCTCCGTGCGCGGGCTGTAGGGCAGCTCCAGAGGACTGGTTTGGCCGTCGCGTTGCACATCAAGAATCACGATGACCTGTCCCATGGTGCGCATGTTGTCCGTGTTGAACCCGGCCACGCGCATTTGGTAATTGCCTACGGGCGCGAATCCTTCCATGCCCACGGTCACGGTATTGCCGGCCTGTTCTTCGGGAAAATCAATCTGTTTGGGCGCCAGATAAATGTCTCCGAATCCGTAGTTGATGATAGCCGGGTGAGTCTGCATGCCGCGCTCTGAAAATGAGAAATCAATGAATGTGCGGTGCGTGCGGTTCGCGTACGCGACATCAATGTAAGCGATCACGCCGTCGCCTTTTTTGTTGTCCCGCACCTGCGCGAGCGTGTATGTGGCGAGTTTTCCTTTGTGCGGCTGCGTGGAATCAAGAACCACATTTTCCCGGATTTCCCCGGCCGAGGAAAACAGCACGCCCCAGATCATGAGCGCAGCGCCGATGTGAATCATGTAACCGGCCAGATTCCAGCGGCGCAGGGTGTAGAAGTGAAGGGCGTTGGCCAGATTCGCTCCGATGACCGTGCCTGCCAGGGCCGCGAGCGCATAATAGAGAACCGGCGCCGCGCCCGGCGTAGCGCCGCGTGAAGACATGAACACCATCAGCAAGCCCAGCGCAGCGCCGCCGCCCGCGAACGCAAACCGCACAGGCGCATTCATGCCGCGAGCCGCTTTCACGAACACGAACGGGCACCACACAAGGAGGGCCGCGGTTATGAACATCATCAGATAGGAAGTTTTGTTGTAATAGGACTGCTCCACGGTGGTGGCGCTTGAAAACATCTTGCCGGCTATGGGAAGAGAGCCGAGAAACTGCCACTTGGAGAAAAGAGGCAATGTGGTTCCAAGAAGCACAAAGCCCAGGGTCAGAATCAGCAGAAGCGCGGTCCATGACAACATGCGCTTGCCGAGCGGCGCGTCCGCTCCCGTGCTCTGGCGCGCTTCCCTGAACCGGATCGCGGCCAGCGCAATCATCGCAAGGCACACGCCCGTGAATCCAATAAATGTGTACAGGATGGGCAGATACAATTCGCTTTGCTGAAACGAATGCACGGAAAATTCGCTCATCACGCCGCTGCGGGTGAGGAAAGTGGCCATAAACACCATAAGCAGAGCGAGCGCCGAAAGAGTAACATTCCAGGCTGCGAACCGTTTGCCGCGGCCCTGAAGAATCAACCCATGCGAAAGCGCGGCCAACGCCAGCCACGGGAACAGGGACGCATTTTCCACCGGATCCCAGGCCCAGTATCCGCCCCAGCCGAGAATGATGTAAGCCCAGTAGGAGCCGCAAAAAATGCCCGCGCCCAGAAACGCCCAGGCCATGGCGGACCATGCGCGCGCGGGTGCGGCCCAGCCCGAGAAATCTCTGCGGAACACGCCTGCACACGCCAGCGCGAACGGCGCTGCAGCAAACGCATAGCCCACAAACACCAGGGGCGGGTGTATCGCCATCCAGGGGTTGCGAAGCACCGGATTCAATCCCATGCCGTCTTTGGGCATGCCCGCGGCGTTCAGCCAGGTGGCGTGGAAGGTCTGCAAATCCACGGGTTCAAACGGATTGGACTTGACCAGGAACACGCCGATGATGACCAGCACAAGCCCAATCATCATATAAGCGCCGCGCGCGAACGCTCCAGGTTTGCGCATCAGAATCAGAACAAGCGCCGTGAGCCAGTACCACAAAAGGAAAGTGCCCGCCTGTCCTGCCCACAGGGCCGAGAAACGGTATATCCGCTCCAGATCGTCGCTGCTGTTTTCAAATACATATTTGAATTCGTAGTGACGCGCCATGAACAGGTGGAACAGAACAACGACCAGAACTGTGGAAACGGCCACTATGGTCCAGCGCAGAATTGCGCCAATCCTGTCATTTGCAATGACATGTTCATCGTTGCGGAAGAGATATGCCGCGAACAGAATCAGCGCCAGCATCAGGGGCCCGTATTGGAGAATGGTCCAGGAATTGAAGAAAATGTTTGCGATTGTCATTGGCGGTCGGAATCTTTCTGTGGGGCGGTTAGGAAGCGCCGCTTTTTTTCAGCATGTTGTCGAGCAGTCCGCGAAACACGGGTTCCGTGGCAGGGCCTTCGAAGTGATCGAAATGTGTTTCGCGGTCCAACAGCAGGTAAAAAGAGGGCACATATTCGACGGGGTACTCTTCCATAAGCGCCGCGCCTTCAGGGCTGTCCGTGGACACCACAACGAAATTCACCCTGCCTTTGTATTCAGTCTTGAGTTTGTCCACGAGCGGCTTCATGTCCTTGCACACGCCGCATGACGGGGATGTGAATTCCAGAACCACCGGCTGGCCCTGGAACACCATCTCCATGGCCTTTTTTTTGTCTTTTTCCTTGAGCCAATCGGGCACGAACAGGGCCGCGATGATCAATATGATAAGCCCTCCAAACACACCGGCTTTTACGATTTTTTCACTCATTGCTCAATCGCTCCTTCGAGGCAGTCTATACATTCTAAGAGCGTCAGGGCTGGTTATCAATAAACGGCGAACCTGACGCGCGGGTCAATCGCCGCCAAAGGAGAGCCGGTGAAGATGGTGGATCACGCCGAAGGAATCCAGGTAATGCGAGAAATCCTTGACCGGGCTGCCGCCCTGGGGATCCACGCGAAACGCGATGCGGAACGCGCGGTCAAAGAACTGCGCCGGATGATGGGTTTTGCTGAATGTCATTTTGTGTTCATAAACCCGTTCCATGGGTTCCGGGTCCGGGCCGAGCAGGAAACCGCCGTCCGCGCCGAGAGATAAAAAGGTCTCGTTCACATCGGGCATGGGGCAGTTTTCGTCCTGAATCAGAAGCAGGTAATCGAGCCGTGTGATGGGCGCGAAGCGCGGAGGCGCGGGCGCGGCGTCCAGAAACACCGTGCCCGAGGGCGCTTTGTCCAACAGTTCGGCGCGCAGGCGCTCTGGCATAACCTCCTGTTCCATGCGGAAATCCATGGTTTCGCATTCGCTGGACTGGCCCACGGACAGGGGCGGGGTCAGATAGGAAATTTTGGGCTTGGGGTTGTAGCCTTTGGTGAAATAGATGGGCATGCCGGTTCTGCGAAGGGCGCGCGACCACCCGCGCATGGTATCAATGTGGGACAGGAACCGGCCGGTCCAGCATTTGCAGAATGTGACGCGCCACACAATGGCGGCGCACGGTTCGCTCATGTTACGGTTGCCGCTTCTCTCATGATTTTGCGCCCGCTTTTTTCTTGAGCGACTGCCCGTGCGGGCAATGGGGCAGTAGGAAGCAGTCGCCGCACAGCGGCTTACGCGCATTGCACAGGGCGCGTCCGTGCGCCACGAACTGGTGGCTCACCAGGGTCCAGGACTCTCGCGGGAAAAGCTCCATAAGATCGAATTCGATCTTCACTGGGTCTGTGTTTTTTGTGAGGCCGAGGCGCTGGGACACTCGGGACACATGGGTATCCACCACCATACCGGGGATGCCGCATGCGTTGCCCAGAACCACATTTGCGGTTTTGCGGCCCACGCCGGGCAGGGCCGTGAGTTCCTCCATGGTTCCGGGCACTTTGCCGCCGTGTTTCTCAACCATTGATTTGGCCGCGGCCATGACATTCGCGGCCTTGTTGCGGAAAAACCCCGTGCTGCGGATGTCTTCCATGAGCTGTTCCGGATCCGCGTGCGCGTAATCTTTTGCCGTCTTGTATTTTTTGAACAGGGTTTTTGTCACGATGTTCACGCGCTCGTCCGTACATTGCGCCGCGAGCATGGTGGCCACCAGAAGCTGAAGCGGATTCTTGAAATCCAGAGTGCATTCGCTTTTCGCGTAATGCGCATCGAGCAAGGCGTGAATCGCGTCGGCGCGAACTTTGGTCTGTTTCCCGGCCATGGCGGCAATCGGTCCTTTCGGCGCAAACTACTCCTGTTCCACAATAAAGCCGTAGTACCGTCCCATCCAGTAGGGCAGCAGAAACCAGGTTCCTGGCTGCTGTGTATAGGCGGATTGCTCGCGGCCGTCCATGCGGAACGGGTTCTCGTTCCAGATGTGCAGTGTGCGCTCGTCCATGGGCAGCATGTCCACGGACTGCAGTTCATTGAAGCGGCCCTTGGACTGGTCCACGACGATGTCCGCGCGGTGGGTGTTGCGATGCGGGAACCGTATGCCGGTGAGCGGAATCCGTTGCAGCATCCACACGGACTGCTCCACATCGAACGCGCCGGGCATGGCCGCGCCGTAGATGAAATTGAACAAAGGATTGTTTTCCGTGCGCTCGATCTGCCAGCTCCGCTCCAGGCTGCGGTTGTAGTAATCCAGCAGGAACGGGCGTTTTTCGTATTTCATGAGCGGGTAGTAGGCAAGGAACGCCAGCTCGTCGTCCGAGTGGTTCCAGATCTGAAGGTGGGACAGTTTCTGCATGACCGTGTTCTTTGCATACCCGTGTTCTTTGACGAGATACCTATACGCTTCGGAGAATTTTGGATCTCCGGTGATGTGTTCCGCAGTCATCAGGTAGGAGAGGATCTCCAGGGAGTTGAGTCCCTTGAGGAATGGGCCGTCGGTTTTGAACACCTCGGGGTTCCATTTGCCCCATGTGGTGGGCTTGCCGTCCGTGTCTATCAGGTAAAAATCGTGGTCCACGATGTAACCCATGATAAGGCCGGTCTTTTCGCGGATTTCCTTTTTCTCCTGCTCGTCGGCGCAGACATCGTAATAAACCGAGTAGACATACATGTGGCCGTCAATTTCGTCGGAACTGGTGTCGCCTTTCCAGCGCCACTTGCCGTCGCTCGTGATGTGGTCCCACTCACCGTCGCAGTGCGGATCGTCCGGCTTTGCAAACGAGCGCGAAACGAAGCCCGGAATCTCGTTCACGGTTTCGAGGAACATGATGGATTCGAGGGCCTGGCGCGCGCGGCGCTTGGCTTCTGGATCTTTTGTGGCGCCGTAGCGGTAGCATTCCGCCGCCACATACATGGCGGTCCACAGGCCGTCGTTGTCGCTGGTGGTGGGCTTGCAGGAATTCGGGTCCGCCTCGCGTTCCAGATGGCAGCCCGAGAACATGCCGTAGCGATTGTGCTGTTCCTGTGTGTAGCGGGTGAAAAACTCCGCCTTTTCTTTGAGCGTCATCATCTTATAAACAACATGAGACAGCCCGGCAGGCGTTCCGAGCCACGCCGTGCCGTCCTGCGCGCTCGCCAGGGCCTGCACGCGGTCGTCATGCAGATATTGCGGCCCCTGGAAATAGTGCCATTCGTATCCGTCGTACAGGGCCGCGCCGATGCTTGTGCCGACCCACAACTGGTTGGGGCCTCCAGGGTTTGCGCCCGTGACTTCATAGGGCTGGAACTTGGGATTCTTCCTGACTTCGGCGATGAACCCGCGGCCGGATACGGTTAAAATGTCTTCGTAAGGCAATCCATTGTTTTTGCCGTCAATGTGGTCCCAGCGGCTTTTGCGGTCAAACCGCGACAGTCCGGCCGGCGTGCCCATCCACAGCATGCCCGCGGCGTCAATGTACAGGCTGCGCACATTTGCATGAATGGGGCCGTTGCCGTGTTCATCCTTGACATAGAAGACCGGTGCGGCATCCTGCGAGGGGATCATGGCCAGGGCCGTGTCGAGTCCGGCCCATAGCGCTCCGTCCGGGTCGAACGCCACATCGTTGATGTGCTTTTTCTCCAGGGAGAGAACCCGTTGCGCGGTTGCGCCCGAGGCGAGATACAGGCCGCTGGTGGTGCCGATGGCGAGTTTGTTCCCGTTTGCGTCGAGCGCGGTCACGGGCACGGCAACGCCCTCGATGCGCGCCAAACCTTTTTCCGAATACAGGAAAGTGCCGGTGTTGGTTCCGATGGCAAGCCCGCCATTGCACGCCAGGGCCGTGACCCCGGATGCGAGCGCGGATTGCGGATCGGATATCTGGGACCACGCGCCGCTATGCCACACGGACACGCCCTTGTCCGTGCCTGCATAAACCTTGTCAGCGCATGCGGCCAGGGCGCGCACGCCGTTCGCCGCCGCCTGCGGCGCATAATCCGCGCTCTGGAATTTCTCAACGGTGCGTTGCGGGAACTTCCCGATTTTCATGGATCGCACGGGTTGAGGTTCGGACAACCCCGGCGCCGCATGGAGGATAACCGCCAAAACAAAAAGAGATGCCAGCCTGATTTTCATGTGATTGAATTCCTTAATAGAGGTCGGATTTCACAACGCGCCGCGAGGCGCGCGCGAACTATCTGCGCTCGCGCTGCAACTGCATGGCGATGACGACTTTCTGAATCTCGGAAGTGCCTTCGTAGATTTCCGTGATGCGCGCATCGCGGTAGAATCGCTCGACCGGGTAGTCGGTCATGTAGCCCATGCCGCCGTGCACCTGCACCGCATCGTAGGCCACCTGGTTGCACATCTGCGAACAGAACAGCTTGACCATGGCGGAGTGTTTGGTGATGCGCATGCCGTTGTCGTCCATCCATGCGGCCTGGTAGACCATGAGGCGCGCGGCTTCGATTTGCGTAGCCATGTCCGCGAGCTTGAACTGGATGGCCTGCTGTTTGATGATGGGCTGGCCGAACTGTACACGCTGTTTGGCGAAGTCCTGGCTCATGTGCATGCACCTCTGGGCCATGCCCACGCAGCCCGCGCCCAGGCCCAGTCGGCCGCCGTCCAGGGTCTTCATGGCGTATGCGAAACCCATGCCGGGGTTGCCGAGCAGGTTCTCCTCGGGCACTTCGCAGTCCTCGAAGAACAGTTCGGCCGTGCTTGAGCCGCGGATGCCCATGTGATGCTCGATGGCGCCCAGCTTGAAGCCGGGGAACGATTTTTCCACGATGAACGCGGTCACTCCGCCGCGGTCATTGTCCGACGGCAGCAGGTTGGCGTACACCACATACACATCGGCCACGCCGCCGTTGGTGATCCAGATTTTGGAGCCGTTCAGCAAAAACCCGCCGTCCGTGCGTTTGGCCGTGGTTTTGATGCCCGCGGCGTCGGACCCGGCCGTCGGCTCGGTGAGCGCGAACGCGCCCAGCAGTTTGCCCTCGGACATGGGCTTGAGATACTTTTCCTTTTGCTCGGGTGTGCCGCCCACATGGATGGACTTGGCCGCGATGCCCACATGCGCGCCCACGATGGTGCCGAACGCGGGAGAGCTGTACGCAAGCTCCTCGTTCATCACGCAGTATCCCAGCATGCCAAGGCCCGTGCCCCCGTATTCCTCGGGGAACGGCACGCCCAGCATGCCCAGCTCCGCGGCCTTTTGCAGCACATCGTGCGGGAAATACTCTTCTTTATCCATTTTGTCCGCGATGGGTTCGACCTCGTTTTTCACGAAGTCGCGAAACATGGCCTGGGCCGCGCGAACATCTTCAGGAAGTGTGAAATCCATGTGTATGGCTCCTGTGCGACGGGGACGGCGTCCCCTGGTTTCAATTGCTGATTATGATAGTGACTTTGATTCTTGATGTCAAAAACGGGCGGCGGCGCAGGCCCACCGAACGAGAGGCGTTGAACGGGGGGAACAGGGTTATTTTTCCCGGTCGACCTTCCATGCGGGATTGGATTCAATGAAACGCCAGGCGGGTTCAACTGATATCCGGCTCCAGACAATGGCGATCAGGCTCGCGGCATAGAAGGCGTAGAAGTAATAAATTTTGAAACCCACAAAATAGAGCATGAGACCGAACACGCTGACGGATTCAATCATGGCCATACCAACGATTCCGACAGTTTGTATGTTTTGCATCGCGGTTGCTGCGTTGTCGTATTTCCGGATTTTTTCAGGAGTGATTTGCAGCTTGATTACGATGATCCCGCCGATTAGAGAAAACAACGCAACGATTGAAATTATGGGAAGCATGGCGATCGGTGGATCCGTATTCATGCTTTCCCTGCCCATGCCGACCAGATAAGACACAACCGCATACATGTGTAAAGCCATGAACATGGCGAACCAGATGACATTGTATGTCCGCTTTGAAGCAGGCTGAATTTGTTGCATGGAAGTAGCGTTCATGCTGAAAAACTTGTCAAGGAGTGTGGATTTTGACAGCGCGCCCGGACCGGATGAACTGGTGGGCGAGGGATGAACACCCGCGGATGACAAAGACGGCGCTGCGGGCATGGGAGCGCCGCATTTGGCGCAGAATTGTTTCTTCTCTGGAACCATCGTGCCGCAGTTCGGACAATACATGACGCATCTCCTTCGCGTTATTGAGTCATGGATCCGCAGCTTATGCGTTTTCGCTGTTTGCTGACGAGAATTATTTCACATCTATGGGAATCATGTAAAGCACGATGTTTTGCGGCGGGAACCAAAGGCTTCGGGACAGATCCACTTTGACCCACTGGTCCTGCTTTTGCTGGATTTTTAGAGTCGCGGTCGTTGCCGTAATCTGCAGATTGCCCAGAAACTGCGCATCGGCCGCGGGGGCGCTGTAGAACGAAACGCTGTTTCCTCCGCCGAGTTGCAGATCGTCTCCCGAAATGTTCAGGCCCGGTTTGGCGGGGTCTGCCGAAGTCCAGGCTTCAACGGGGTAGGGGGCCTCGGCCGTGAATCCCGCATCCGTTGCGTTCAAGAGCGTGACGGCTGTATTGTCGGGGATTTCGAGGCCCTCGGCAGGAGCGCCTCCTGACCACAGGCGCAGAGGGGCTGCGCCGAACACGCGCGCCTGGTCCGAAAACCGGTAGATGGCGTTTGTGTTCATGCCGGGTTTCCATTGCGTGACGCCGTGCGCGGAAGCGATCCAGAACATGTCTCCGTCCGGCACGATGTCGAGCACCGCGCCGCGCGGGAGGCGTGCGTTGTCAGCCGTGTATAGCACAGGATCGCCCTTGCGCGGGGCTGCGATGAATCCGCCGCGGTTCAGGCAGGTGTCCGCGTCGCAGAACGACACGCCCAGGATCACGCGGTCCCCGGTTCCCGTCATGCGCGTGACTATGGTGCGGCCGGGATCGAAATGAAGCTGCGCGGCCGTGTATATGGTAAAGGTTTTTTCCGAAGTGTCGAAACACCCGATGCCTTCGCTGTACAGCGCGCCGTTGGCCTTGACGCGCATGTCGAACCACAGGCGCGCGCCCTGCACATGTTTGAACAGGTACTCTCTTGTCCCTTCGCCCGAATCCGGAATTTGATCGCTGGTGTAGCGCGCGGGTTCGATGCCCGTAACAGTGACCACGGCGCGGTTCTTGTCCCAGCCGATGGAATAGCTGTTGCTTCCGAGCTGGATGTGCTCGTAGCCGCTGCGCGAATAGAACAGGGTTTCGGGATCAATGTTCCGGCCGTTCCAGGCGATCGGTGCGCTAAAGTTCTCTGCCGTGCCGATGGTTGTCCATTCGCCTGTGGCGCGGCTGAACGCGAACAGGCCGTATGGCGTGCGGTGCGCGCCACCGGCTCGGGCGCGAAAGAATACGAAATCGTCGTCCGGGTAAATCTGCGCCGCGCCCATGGCGCCGGCCTCGAATGCGTGGTCCGCGCACCTGATGGGCGCGCCCGCCGCGCTCACGCACAGCATGATTGCGAATATGACCGCAAGCCGCTGTTTTATGGAGTCTTTCATATCGTTTGTGCCTGGTCTCCGCATGCTATCCGGATATGCGTCATTATGCAGACTTATGGCCGGCGATGCGCTCCGCTTGCATGCGGAAGCGGATTTGCTTTACCTTGCTTCGAGTTTCAGGCCGGATATGGGTTTGCCGTCCGCACCGAGAATGTGGATCTTGAAACGGGACAGGTTGGTCTCGCCAGTCAGTTTGATCACAACCCGGTTGTCCCCGGCTTTGAATTTGCCTTTGGCCATAAGCTCCTGCTTCAGGGAAGGCCGCTTGCCGGATGAGCGGAACACCTCGGCGCCGTTCACCCACACCGCAATGTGCGCGTCCGAACTGATGCGGAACATGGCGTCCTTCGCCTTTTTGGTTTTGGCGATGAATGTGGCATACGAGGAAAACTCGCCGGACGCATCCACGCCCCATTCGTCAATGAGGCGGCTCATGTGGATCACGACTTTGTCCTGAAGCTCGTCGGGAATCACATCCCAGTACACGCCTTCGTCCTGCGCGCTCTGGGGCAGGCCGGAGTATTCGTCTTTGGCGGGATTGACTTTCTTAATGTTGACCGAGTTGTCCTTGAACTTGTCGTATATGGGAAGGGCCACGAACATAGCGCGAACGGGCACGCCGCAGGAGTTTTCGGCCAGAGACGCTTTTTCGCGGTACTGTGCGGCGTCCTCGCCCCGGCCTTCGGCGATGTCCGCATATTCGTTATACAGGGACGCGGTTTTCTGGCTAAGCTCGCTGTCGCAGGGGATGTATTCCAGAGCCTGCGCGAAGAGGTCGGCCTTGGAGATAATGGTGTCGTCGCGGGTGGCGTAACCGTCCGCGCGTTTCATGAGATCCGCGGCCAGATCCTGCAGCACCGCGCGCGCTGCGTCCGAGACCTTTGCGCTCTTGTCCTGGGACGCGGTCATGAGCAGCGGCACCCAGTCCTTGCCCGGAACCTTGGGCAGCATGCGCACGATCTCCGCGCGCACTTCTTCGGACTTGTCCGTTTCGTAGGCTTTTTTCATGGTCTCGAAAACGGATTTGTCTGTGCGGCTTTCCGCATACTGGCCGAGCAGATAGGCGAGGTTTTTGCGCGTGCGCTCATTGTTCTTTTTGCTGTTGAGCAAAGCCTTCTCTATTGTGTCTTTGGAGCCGGGAGTGGCCAGAAGGCTGGCCATGGCCTTCTGGCATGTAGCGTCGGTGTCGCAGTTGGCGTCGAGTTTCTTGATGTCGCCGCCGCCGTTGCAGCCCGCGGCGAAAGCAGCGGCCAGCGCGAGTAACAAAAGCAGTGTGCGTGCGGATTTCATGGCCGGACCTCCTGAAGAACGGATGCGGAGCGCCGCGCCTGCGCGGGTCCGGCTCTATTATATGTTGTCTGGAAAAACCGTGTCAAAGTGAGCGGCCGCCCGGAGTGCCCGAACGCGGCTGTGCCTGCACCACTTCGTTGCGGGCGGCGGGCTGTTCATTGCAACACGCCATGGATTTTTGGCGATTTGTTTTGAGCGTGCGATACAGAGATACATCCCCCTTGATCCCCCTTCATTAAGGGGGACCTTTGAGCCGGGTCAGCTTGATTGCCAGATAGTCAAAGGTAAAATTTTGCGCAGGCAACATTTCATTACGATGGCTGATGGAACAATCCAATCTTTATAACAACAGAATAGGAATGATATGGTTTTCCTTTATCAAAAAAAATTGCATTGCTAATGCAGTAAAACATATTCTTGATTTTGTTTCATCTGTAAATTCGCTCTTCTTTTTTTTGTTGTTTTTTGGCTTTGCATTTTGAATTGTGGAAGAACATTCGATACTGTCGAAATTGATTTCATGCGATTTCCTGCAACTGGAGCAAATTTAATCATTTTATTGTTTCAGAGATTGATTTGTTTGCGTTTTTTGGCGCGCAGTGACGGACAAGCTTCAGGTCCCCCTTAGCAAAGGGGGATCAAGGGGGATATGCCCTCGTTTCGCAAATTCGATATGAACGCTTTGTCTCATCCCTCTCCGCTTTCCCGCCTTGCCTGGAACTGAAAGGTTTCCCGGCTGTCGGATATGATATAACAGGCTGTATCAACGACCGCATCAAACGGAGGACAATTATGAATAACTTCAAGCTCAAAATAACGGCCATGTTCCTGCTGCTTGCGGCGCTGGCCGCTGCGCCTGCGCTGGCCGCGCAATCCGTGCGCATCGAATCCATGTCCTGCTCGGGCGTTCCGACCAGCGTCATGACCCAGGCCATGGAAAGCGAATGGGCGGACACGGGGGCGTCGTGCATCAGTTGCATGGCGTGCGGGTGCTCGTGCACGGCCGATGGCGTATATGTCGCGGACGGCCTGCGCATTGACGCCACGCGCGTGTCCTGCGAGGGCAAGACTTATACTCTCGTAGCCGGAAACCGATCCTACAAATGCGACAGCGTGATAATGAAGCCCGCGGACACGAAAAAGAAAATCGGCGGTCCCCTCGCCGGCAGCCACTTGCTGGACTGCGAGCCGTTGCCCATGGACTGGGCACTGGACTGTTTCGCCTATCCGGGCGCGAGCCTAGTCAGCCAGAGCAGCGGCCGGTTCAATTTCGATGGAGACGCATTTTCGGACCAACGCTACATTTGGAAAGTGTTCGTAACCGGCGACAAATTCGATGAAGTCAATGCCTTTTTCCGCTCCAGGCTGGGGCAGGAAGTGCGCGCCGTGATGGCCAACGCCAAACCCATGGCCGTGTTCCCGATACGGGCGGGCAACTCCTCGGTGACCGTGACCGCGGATGAACGGGCGCGCAAGGTTTACATCACCGTTTTCAAATATGAAAGCGGGCTGGATTAAGGGTCCGTGCGCCGCGCCGCCGCGCTGTCAGTTCTGTTTGCGGCTCTGGTGTGCGCCGGGTGCAGGAACGCGCCCGGCCCGCGCGGTGTTATAATGCATGGAAGCAAAAACGAACCGAAAGGCAAACGCACCGCCATGACCATTGACACAATACAAGTGGGAATGCTTGAAACCAACTGCTACATCATATCCGACGAAGACAGCAATGCGGCCATCATTGACCCCGGGGCCGAGCCGGGCAGAATCATTGAAATCATAGAAAGCCGCAAGCTCGTGGTGAGGGCCATATTGCTCACGCATACGCACAACGACCATGTGGGCGCGCTCCAGGCCGTGCGCGAACGGTTCCAGGTTCCGGTCGTCATATCCGAACCCGAGGCGCGATTCTACAATGTGCGCGCCGATGAAATGGAACCTTTTCAGGGACGCATTCAAGGACAGAAATTCCTCACCATCAATCACGGCGATCAGATACCCGTGGGGCGGCTCACCCTCACCGCGCTCATGACGCCCGGACACACGCCCGGCGGCACATGCTACAGGAACGGCGGCGATGTGTTTACCGGCGACACCCTGTTCCAGGACGGCGTGGGACGCACGGATTTCCCCGGCGGCAACACCACGCAGCTCATGGAATCCATCCGTGTGAATCTGCTCTCCCTGCCTGATCACACGCGCATTTATCCGGGACACGGCCCATCCTCAACCATCGGCATCGAACGCGACTACTTCGGTTCGTGAGCCGAGCGGCTCGCTTCATTTCGAAATTACATGTTGCCCACTATAAAAGGAATAGTGTTCATATGATAGTGCGCGTGGCGTTGCCGGTGAATTCCGCGTGCAGGTAATCGAATAGGAGCCAGCCCACGCCGGCAAGGCTTTCCATGTCCAGGAACTTGTCGGCGCGGTCCTCGAACATGATGCGCGTTTCCGCGGGGAATTCCTCATCCGCATCATTGAACAGCAGAAGGACCGGAACTTCGGGCAGGGCCTGAAACATGCGAATGAGATCGTATTGCAGCGGCTGCTCGAGCTGCGGCTTGACCCCGCCCATGGCGTCGCAGGCCTTTTCCAGCAGCTCGAGTTTTCCGGAAAATATTTTGGCGAGGGGTTCCTCGACGCTGGTCCGGAATCCGCCCACGAACGGCGCGGCGTCCATGAAATCTCGATACAGAACCCAGTTGCTTGAAAACGGGAACGCGTGAGGGAACCGGATCACGAACTGGCACAGGACCACGATTTCCGCATGCACCAGTGGTTTGTTTTCAGGATATTCGATGCCGCGCGAGCAGATATGGTAGCGCCTCCCGAACAGGCGCACGGGAAGCATGTCACGGTCCATTTCCACATTAAGCCTTTTGGCCAACTCCGGCAGATTGCGTTCGCCGATCTGTTTGAGATACATCTGGTAAGTTTCGCCGAACACATCGCCCGCGCTCGGCGGCTGGATTTTGCTGTTGTCCGTCATGGTGTGCCTTTCTGGTCAGTTTCCGCGCAGCCAGGCTTCGTTGAAGGCGGCGTGCCTAATGGAAGCGCGATTGTTGGCGGTGTATGTGAGATGGATGGTTCCGTCCGGTGATTGGGACAGGAAGGGATAGGAAAACTCCTCGGACGCTGTTTCCAGTGTTTTATCGAAGGGCCAGGTTTTGCCTCCGTCTTCGGAAAGGGCAACTTTGAGGGGAGTGCGCACGAATTTGCTGTCGTTCCACACCAGCACGAGCGCGCCGCTGCGCAGGGCGATGAGGGCGATGCCGCTGTCCGGGTTGTTGAGCTTGTGCTGGAACGGCGTTTTCCAGGTCCGGCCGTTGTCGCTTGAAAGTGACACCCAGATTCTGCCCGGCACAGTGTGATGGCGCGCGAACAGGATGTAGTTTTCGCCGCCGAGCGGCGCTACGGACGGCTGCAGGTGCGCGGGTTCGGTGAGCGGCACGGGATATTCCTCAAAGGATTCAAAGCCGTCGCCGCTGATCCAGATCACGGATTGCATGGGCTGGCCCGGGCGTTCGAGGTACACGGGCAGCATCACGGATCCGTCTTGCATTTCCAGGGCGTTGGCCCTGATGACATAGCCTGTTTCCTTTGAAATTTGCCGCGGCTCGGACCATGTGCGCCCGCTGTCCGCGGAAGTCATGGCGAAGATGTGGCAGGTGCCCCAGTCGGCCCAGCCCTCGCCGTATTTAATCACATAGAACAGCCACACCGTGTTCCGTGAATCCACGAACAGCACGGAATTGCCGAGCGCGTATTGTTTGTCTTCCACGAGAAGGTAGGGCGCATCCCATGCGGCCGCGCCCCTGGGCTTGCGCGCGGCCCACAGGTTCACATCCGGCAGGCCCTCGCGGGAACCTCCGAACCAGGTGGCGAGCAGGCTGCCGTCGGGCATGGGGGCGATGGTCGAGGCGTGGTTGGCCGGGCGCGCGGGATCGGGCGCGAATATGAGTTGCGTTTCAAAGAAAGGCGCGTTCGAGGCCATGGCCTTGCCTCCCATGAAAAGGCAAAGAACCGCGGCCGCAACAAATACGCGGATTGCGCGCGCGGCCCCATTCACCTTGCCGGATTTGCATTGAGCATTTTTCATCTTCATATCGTATTCATCTCACACCACATCGTTGTCCGGAAACACTTTTCCGGGGTTAAGAATTCCGAGCGGATCGAAAACTTTTTTGATGCCCTTCATGAGTTCGAGTTCGGCGCGGCCCACGGCAAGGGGCAAGTGATTGTTCTGCAGGCACCCGATGCCGTGTTCTCCGGACAGGGTTCCGCCCATGGCCACCACGATCTTGTGCAGTTCTGTGACGGCGCCGGGCAGTTTGGTTTTCCATTCCTGTTCCGAAAGCGCGCTTTTCACAATGTTGCAGTGGATGTTTCCGTCCCCGGCGTGACCGTAGCAGATGGTGCGGATGCCGTGGCGCGCGGCAACATCTTTGATGGCGCGCACCAGCTCCGGGAGCATGGCGCGGGGCACGACCGTGTCTTCCTCGCGGTATGCGGAATGCTTTTTTACGGCTTCGCCCATGGCGCGGCGAACGCTCCAGAGCTGCTCCTGTTTTGCCGGGGATTCGGCCACGAGCACATCAGACGCGCCGCCGTCAAGGCAAGCCTGGCCCGCGCGCTCGATGTCCGCCTGGATCACGGTTTCGTCGTCGCCGTCCAGTTCGAGCAGGAGCAGTGCGTGCGCGTCGCTGCAAGGGAAAGGGCGGTCGAGCATGCGCACCGCGTTCTGGATGGCGTCGCGTTCCATAAACTCCGCGGCGCACGGGAAAATGCGGTTCATGAAAATGGCGTTGAGCGCGGCCGTGGCGTGGTCCAGGGACGAGAACGGTGCGAGCAGAGTGCGGCGCAGCCGGGGCAAGGGAATGAGGCGCACGATGATTTTCGTGATCACCGCGAGCGTGCCTTCAGAGCCGATGAGCAACTGCGTCAGATCATAACCGGTGACATTTTTGAGCAGCTTGCCGCCGGTGTTGATGATGTCACCGTTCGGGAGCACGGCTTCGAGACCTCGGACATAGTCTCGCGTCACGCCGTATTTGAGGGTGCGGGGTCCGCCCGCGCACTCGGCCAGGTTCCCGCCCAGGGTGCAGCTTGCGCGGCTGGCCGGGTCCGGGGGATAGAACAGCCCGAGCGCTTCCGCGGCTTCGTGAAGATTCTGCGTTATCACGCCCGGCTCGCACACGGCCATGAAGTTTTTCGTGTCAATCTCCAGGATGCCGTTCATGCGTTCGAGGGACAGGACCACGCCGCCGCGCACGGGCAGGGCGCCGCCGCTCAAGCCCGTGCCGCCCCCGCGCGGGGTCACGGGTACGCGCCCGGCGCTGCACAGGCGCATGATCTCCGATATCTGCTCCGTGGCGCGCGGCTTGACCACGGCCTCGGGCGTGTATTGCAAATCTTCGGTTTCGTCGTGCGTGTACGGCTCGATGTCGAAAGAGGAAGTGAGCACATGCTCCGCCCCGGCGATGCGCTCAAGCTGTGTGACGATCTGCTGTGTGACGGGGTTGAACTGGTCCATGCGCGCGGCTCCGCTCCTTCCGCATTATAAACGATCCCCGAACCGGTTAAAATCATAGCTCCATATCCTGTTTTGAAATCATGTAAATGCTGTATAATCCATTAAATAAAAGGAAAGTCAGAGATCGTTCAAGTTTGAGCCGGGAATGACGATAAAGAAATAACATGGGCGGAAAGCGGTTTTTGCATGGAATAAAACTGCGGCTGTGAGCCGCGGCGGTTGTGTGCGCGCTTGCGCTCGTTGCGGGGTTGTCCTCGTGCGGCGGCGGCGGGGGGCGCAGCGCGGGA
>JAGUYV010000122.1 GCA_020061125.1 bacterium
GCCACCACGCTGCGGTCCTCGGGCCGCGCGCCCACTTCCTTCATGATGAGTTCGGCGCGCTCCACGGTTCCGGCCGAGGCGTAGCCGATGGCGTACTCGCACGAGTACTGGAAATAGCGGCGGATGATTTCCTGGCGCGCGGCCTCGCTCACCGCGGCGTGGTCCACGATGCCGAACCCGGCGCGGTTCACGCCCATGTCCGTGGGCGAGGCATAGCACGATCCGCCGTCCATGACCCGGTCGAGGATGCGTTTGAGCACCGGAAACGCCTGGATGTCGCGGTTGTAGTTCACGGACTTGGCGTCGTAGGCCTCGAGGTGGAACGGGTCAATCATGTTCACATCCTGGAGGTCCGCGGTGGCGGCTTCGTAGGCCACATTCACCGGGTGCTTGAGGGGCAGGTTCCAGATGGGGAAGGTCTCGAACTTGGCGTAGCCCGCGTGCACGCCGCGCTTGTGCTCGTGGTAGACCTGGCTCAAGCAGGTGGCGAGCTTGCCGCTGTTGGGTCCGGGGCCGGTGATGACCACCAGGGGCTTAGTGGTTTCGATGTACGGGTTGGCGCCGTAGCCGCGGTCGCTGGCGATGGTGTCCACATCCGTGGGGTAGCCCTTGGTGAAGGCGTGGGTGTAGACCGGCACGCCGCGGCGTTCGAGCTTGTCCTTGAACTGGGCCGCGCCGGGCTGCTCCTCGTAGCGGGTGATGACCACGGCGGTGATGCTCAAGCCCCAGTCGGCCAGGTCGTCAATGAGCTTGAGCGCGTCCGCGTCGTAGGTGATGCCGAAGTCCGCGCGCATCTTCTTGCGCTCGATGTCCCCGGCGTAGATGCACAGGATGATGTCGGCCTTGTCCTTGAGCTTCTGGAGCAGGCGGATTTTCACATTGGGGTCGAAGCCGGGCAGCACGCGCGAGGCGTGCATGTCGTAAATCAGCTTGCCGCCGAATTCGAGGTACAGCTTGTTGTTGAACCGCTCGATGCGTTCGAGAATGGCCGCGCTCTGCTCGGCCAGATATTTTTCATTGTCGAAACCGGATTTGAGGGGCACCTGGGGGTCGTCTCCTTGCGCATGAATTGCAGACCATAATAGTAGTTCGGGGGCGGGTTTCGCAAGGGGGAAATGCAGTCATTTTTCGCGGGAACGCGCATGCGCGCGGCGCGATGCGGCAAGGCGTGGCCGGAACAATGAAACATCCATTGCGGAGAGCGCAATCTTACGCATCGAAGTTACGGCAATAGTTCCGCAAAAAGAAAATTATGAAATTGATCCCATGGCATCGCGGCGGCTGAACAGGTCTTAAGGTTGCCGAAAGGCGCAAGCGCAGTAAAAACAGGGACTGGGAACGCGGCGGTTTTCCGCGTGCCTGTACCTGATTTTTACGGCCGCCGCGCGTTTATCGCGAGACTGCCATGCTCGCGCGGGCAAGATGCCCGCGCTCCCGGGCCGGCATATATGTGATATTTCGCCGAAAAAAACCCCGCCCTTGGCGGCGGGGCAATCAGGGGGGTGATTTGAGAAATGCAAAAAACCCGCGGCGCTCCGGGCATGCCCGCTGCCGCGGCAGACCCGTGGCGCCTGGAGCGCTATCAGTATAATTCCGGCGCGAAAATCATCCAGTTGTCGCCCGGTAAGACGGGTGAAAACTTGTTTACTATTGTTTTACTAGTTTTTAGTGCATATATTACTGTGTGACTGACAAACCACGGGGCGCCGGAAAAGCCCGCGCAAGCCACGCGCTTCTCCGGCCGGCTGCACACGATGACCAACGCACAGGACACCCTCGAACGCTGGCTCAACGACCTCAAAGACGACAACCCCACAGTCCGATCCTTCGCAACCTACTCGCTGCGCAAATACGACGATCCCGCGGCCACGCAGGCCCTGATTGATCTGCTCGGAGACGGCAACTTCACAGTGATCCGCAACGCGGCCAAGGCTCTGGCGTACAAGAAAGCGGCCGAAGCCGTGCCCGCGCTCGAGAAGGCGCTGGCCGCGCCCGACCCCTATGTGCGCAGCGCCGCACGCGAAGCCATCCAGAAAATCAAAGCCGCGCACAACGCCTGACACGCTAGGGACAACTGCATATCGGCTCGCGTTCATTGGGAGCGGCGGGTTGCGGTGACCCCGCCCTGCAAAACCCGTGAAGCGGATCGTAATTTTTGCGAATCGGCATTGCTGTGCGTTACAAATCATGGCGGGGTGCGGTGACCCCGCCCTGCTACACGACGCTGATTGGGGGATCGGTATTTCGCGTTGTCTGCGCCTTGCGTGTGGAATCGCACATTATTTTGAGTTTATTAGGGAGCGCTTCCGGCGCACAAACAGTTTGCGGAGAATTGAGGCAGAAAATCACTTGCCATTGACGCATACCGAAAGCCCCTCTCGAATAAGGCTGTAAAGCAACTGTATTTCTGTAGGGCGGGGTCACCGCACCCCGCCGCTTCCAGGTTGCGCAAGGCCATGCGCGCCTGTCCGGGCGCAGCGCATCTTATGTGTCATGCGTTGTTGTTGGGTCAAGAGTTTTCAACAGCCCGGCTGTCTGCGGACTGCCGCGCGCCGAGCGCGTCAAGTGTGGCGACGGCGCAGGATGAATTCGTCGAGCACGCGCTTGAGGGCCTTGACGCGCGCCACATTGTCCCGGCTGTTGTCGCCGCGCGCC
>JAGUYV010000454.1 GCA_020061125.1 bacterium
CACCGGCGCAAGACATGCTATAATTCCATCCGGTTCAGCCTCAAGAGCGGCGCCTGCGACAGCCTGGCGCCCGGACCGCTGCAGCGGGATTTCGTGGATGAACTGTTCCGCATCGCGGAGCTGGATACGGCCGTGCGGCCCCACTGCGTGACGAACGCCCAATGGGCGGCTCTGGCCAACGCCGCGGCCCATCTCATCGCCAATGCGTAGCGCCCGGCCCCGAACGGGCCGCATTTTTTTGGGAGTATGCCTTCATGAAAACCATTCTGGTCACTGGCGGCGCCGGTTTCATCGGCACGAATTTCGTCTATTACATGCTCAAAAAATATCAGGATTACCGCATCATCAACCTGGACAAACTCACCTATGCCGGGAATCGCGGCAATCTGGCCGCCCTGGACGGTGACCCCCGCCACGAGTTCGTGCACGGAGATGTCGCGGACAAGGATCTGGTGCTGCCCCTCATGGGGCGCGCGGACGCCGTGGTGCACTTCGCCGCGGAAACCCATGTGGACCGCTCCATCATGTTCGCCGGCGATTTCGTGAAAACCGATGTGTTCGGCACCTATGTGCTGCTCGAAGCCGCGCTCCAGTGCGGCGTGGAGCGCTTCGTGCACATTTCCACGGATGAGGTGTACGGCGACGCGGGAGACGAACCCTCGTGTGAAACCGATCCGCTCATGCCCAGAAGCCCCTACGCCGCCTCCAAGGCCGGCGCCGACCGCCTGGCCTTCTCTTACTGGGCCACGCACAATGTCCCGGTCATCATCACCCGCTGCTCGAACAACCTTGGCCCGTTCCAGTACCCGGAAAAACTCATCCCCCTGTTCGTGACCAACGCCATAGACGACATTCCCCTGCCTGTGTATGGCGACGGCAAGAACACCCGGGACTGGATTTTTGTGGACGACCATGCCTCGGCCGTTGACTGCGTGCTGCATAGTAAAGGCCATGACGGCGAAGCCTTTAATGTCGGCGCTAATACGGAATACAGTATTTTGGAAATCACCAGATTCATTTTGGATTATTTGAAAAAGCCAGATTCATTGATAAAATTTGTAAAAGATCGGGCTGGGCATGTCAAGCGGCACGCAGTGAATACCGAAAAAACAGAGCGGGTGTTGGGTTGGAAAGCGCCCACGAAATTTGAAGACGCCATGGCGAAAACCGTGCAGTGGTATGTGGATAACGAACCCTGGTGGCGCAAGATCAAGGAAAAACAGGAAGACTACCGCAAGTTCATGCAGGAATATTACAAGGACAGATAAGGTCTCCGGACTGCAATGAAATCCGTACTGGTAACAGGAAGCGGCGGCATGCTTGGCGCGGAATTGCTGGAGCGGCTCGCCCGCCGCGGATTTGCGCCCGTGCCTCTGGCGCGGCGGGATGCGGACATCACTGATGCCAATTCCGTGCGCGAAGCGGTTTCGGCGCGCAGTCCGGACATGGTCGTCAACTGCGCGGCCATGACGGCCGTGGATGCATGCGAAGACGAGCGGGACAGGGCCTTCGCCGTGAACCGCGACGGCGCGGGCCATGTTTCGGCCGCGGCTGCGGCCATCGGCGTCCCCATCATCCACATCAGCACCGATTATGTGTTCGACGGCCGCGCGAATGTTCCCTACAAGGAAGAAAGCCCACGCAATCCGCTGGGAGTGTATGGCGCGAGCAAGGCCGCCGGAGAACTCGCCGTGGCCGCAGCAAACCCGGAGCATTACATCATCCGAACCTCATGGCTCTGCGGCAAACACGGCAGCAATTTCGTGAAAACCATTCTCCGGCTTGCGGATTCACACCCCGAGCTGAATGTTGTGAATGATCAGGCCGGTTCGCCCACATTCGCTGCGGATCTGGCGGATGCGCTGTGCACCATCGCCACGGCCCATTTCGAGGCCCGAACCCCGCCTTATGGCATTTACCACATAACCAACGCCGGGTTCTGCACATGGCATCATTTCGCAAAAACGATTCTGGAATTTTCCGGCAAAGCCCACATACCCGTTCATCCCATTGATTCCGAACAGGCCAGAACCATGCTCAAGTACAAAGCGACCCGCCCCGGATACTCTGTTCTGGACTGCTCCCGCGCGTCCGCCGTGTTCGGCGTCAGACTCCAGCCCTGGCAGGTAGCGTTGGAGACATATTTGTCCGACATGCAATCCGAATAACTTCCAATGAAAATTGTTCACACGCGTTGTGTCCTTTTATTCGACGGATTCAACGGTTTCGCCCCCGATCCTTAAACCTTCGAAAATTCGCAATGAACCTGGCTCACGCGGAGCGCCAAAGAGCTTCACCGGCTTTGATTTTCCTAAAAACCGCAATAGAACGCTCTCTTTAGTCCGTTGATCACGGCGAAGCGCAATAATTGTTACAGATTATATAGCTAAAGATGTATATGTCGTTCCTTATTCGGTCCTTTCCAAGAATGGCCGAAATCAGACAAACCTGTTTGCAGAGCACAGAAATCAACGGTTTGTCAGGGCAAATTTCAGGGTTTTGCGGGTCTGCGGCGCACGCCTGACAGGTGTTCACACCCGGAAAATGGACAGATTCACAACATGAGGGTTGTTGAAAACCGGCCTGCTATCCATGCTATGATATCGCAGAGGCGACCGCAGATGAAGTTTTTATGATAATACTTTATAAATTAGGATATTTATCAGATAGAGCAAAAACATTGCTTTATTGCGAATAAAGACAAGGCTTTTATTGACAATGTTTATTGCGGCAAGGCGAAAAAGGCGACGCCGGCATGAAGCACACTTCGCATCCACGCTTTTTACGTTGTAGAGCCACATTTGAAGTATCCGGTACAGGAACAAATTGTAGTATGGTATTCTTCTGCAAAGAACAAATTGATCGTAAATTCATAACGCGCATTATTCGTCAAGAGCACAATAATTTCGTTCACGATTTTGCCAGCATAGGCAGGAGCTGGTTAAATGTATAGTACAAAATGGGTGAACAAAATAATTCGGCTCAGTTTTTGGCCTGAAGTCTCAAAAATCAAGGGGCAGGCAACAGCATTATTGAAAACAAGAAGAATCAACCATTTTTGATAAACCAGAAGAAGGATGGTTTTGAGATCTCGTTCTTGATACTGCTCAATTGATGAGCTTAAGTTTTTTCATAGCGTCGCGCACCACTTCGATTTGTGGGCTAAGAGCGTATTCCTTCTTGATTTGAGCCAGAGCGTCGTTGCGGCGGCCCGGGATGTCGAGCAGCACCAAGGCGTATTCATAATGCAGGAATTCCGTGGGCTGGTTCTTTTCCATGGCCTTTAGAAAGTATTGTTCGGCCTCATTGGCGCGGCCGTTTTTCCAGAGCGCCACGGCGTAATTTTTGAGGTACACGACATCATCGGGGCTGGATTCCCAGGCGGCGCGGGTGAGCTTGAGCGCTTTGTTGAGTTCCTTACCGTTCAGCGCGTAGAAGTAACCGACATAGGAGAGGGTTTCGTGGTCTTCTGGTTTGAGGGCCTCGACTTTGGCGATGTACTTGAGGCTTTCGCGGGTGTTTCCCTGGCGGAACTCGAAGTGCGCGATGGAGAGCAGGGCAGGCGCCTGGAAATCGCGGTCTGCGCGCAGTTCAAGCAGAGAGCGGCCGCGGAACTTTTCGCCCACGGTTATTGACACCTCGTTGGCGCCGCCGGTCACGGCGTCGAGTCCGGCTTCGAATTCTTCCTGAAGTTGTTTGAGCTGCCATTCCGAAGGCAGATTGTTGACGAACTCGTGCAGGCGCGCCACGCCGTCGGCGTAGCGGCCGGAGAGGCCGAGTGCATTGCCGTGGAAGAACCCGGCGCCAGCGGTCAGCAGACGCGGGAAGGTGCTCAACCCGGCTTCTATGTCCGCGTCCGGCGCGGGCGCCGCCTCGAACGCCTTGATCGCTTCCGCGTATTGTCCGCGCTTGCAGTGCAGTTTTCCCTTGAGCACAAAAGCGGTGCGGGAATCCGGGAAGTACTGCGCGCTGCGCGCCGCGATGTCCAGGGCCGCATCCGTGTCTCCGGCCATGTACAGGGACGCGAGCAGCAGCAGGTACTGGTCTCGGCCCATGAACCCGTATTCCAGGGAAGTGGCGATGGTGGCGGCTGCGGCCGCGAAATCCTTTTCTCCCAAATACACCTCGGCCAGCCCCACATAGGCGATTAATGAGAAAGGAGAGATGCGCTGCGCCTTGTGATACAAGGCCGTGATGGCTTCTTTCTGGGTTTGCGTATTCAGTGACATGGCTTTGATAAGGTAGTTGCCCAGCAGGTTGGAGCTGATATCGGGGTTGTGGGGGTCCAGTTCCAGGGCCTTTTCCAGATGATGTATAGCCAGGTCGAGGTACCGGGGTTCCTGTTCGCGCAGGGCCGAATAGCCCATGCCCAGGAACATGTGCGCGGGAGCGTAGTCCGGGAATTGCTCGACCACGCCGTGGAAGGAGCCGAGGGCTGCCTGGAACGAGCGGCTGTCCCAGGACATGATGGCCAGTTGCAGAGCGCGCGCCTGCGGCGTGTCGCCGGTGGAGAGCGTGATTTCCTCGGGGAACGGGAGGATTTTGATGCGCGCGATAAAAGACGGGCCGCGCACGAACAGCCTGCCGCTGCGGGCGAACAGGGCGCTGGCCGCGTAGTTGTCTACATTCTGCGGCAGTTCATCCCAGAATCGCATGTCAATGTGGCGCGTGAGGTCCAGGCTCAAGGTTTTTTTCCCGGTTTCGGGGTCAAGCCCGGTAAGAATTCCCTTGACCGTGAGCAGATAAAGCCTGTTGTTGAACAGCGCGGCGGTGTGCGCTAGGGGATCTGGCGCTTTCCATTCCCACGCCGGTTCGTTTTGTCCCCGGCGCATCAGAATTGCGGAGGAACCCTTGAACACCAGTTCCGTGTCCGGCCCTAACAGCGCGGGCTGAAATATGTCGGCGGGAGGCGGGGGTGTGACGATGGGCGCCTTCTTGAGCGCTGCGCTGGCTGCGGCGGCGCCGTCCGCAAGTTTCAAATATGCGGGTTTGCCGTTTCCGCATTGCACCTGCAGCACGCCGCCGTTAGCCAGCGCGCCCATGCCGCGGGGCAGGGTTCCGCACACGGGCGTGGACCACGGGCGCCGTCGGCCTTCGATATCCAGGGCGTGGACGATTTTGGGCGTTGCCGCGATGACGAGGCTGCGCTCCAGGCCGGATGCGGCCGCGGGCACCGGCAGCAGCAGGGCCTGATCCTCGATGGCGTAGGCCCAGCGCCGCGCGCCGGTTTCCGCATCCACGCCATGCACCACATTGCGCTGCGTCTGAAACACTACGGTGGCGTCGTCCGGGAACACGATGCTTTTTGGGGAGATATCCGGCTTGGCGCGATAGACCCAGCCAATGCTCGGGTAGTCCGCTGCGTGGCACGGGACGCCCGTGCGCAGGATCGCCGCGGCTGCGCATGCCAGGATAAAAATCATTTTGCTGATACGCATCATTATTGTCTGCCTCGCTGTCCTGTTCAAGCGCGCGCACGGCGCGCCGCCTATACCATATATAATCACGCGCTTGGGGTTATCTTAACACGGAATCACAAAAACACGGGCTTGACCGAGATGAGCGCTGGTGATGCGTCGTGCGCCTGGCGCGCTCGTGCTATAATGCATCAAAGCATGCAAGGGGGGGCGCGTGCGCCATGAAAATCGGGATTGGAGGATCCGAAATCGAGCTTATACAGGGCGATATCACCGCGCTTGCCGTGGATGCGATTGTGAATGCCGCCAATGCGTCGCTGATCCTGGGCGGAGGCGTGGCGGGCGCCATCAGGTCCAAAGGCGGGCCACGCATCCAGGAAGAATGCGACCGCATCGGCGGAACATTTGTGGGCGGAGCGGTCATCACCACGGGCGGCAGCCTCCCGGCCCGGCATGTGATTCACGCCGTCGGTCCGCGCTGGGGCGAGGGCGATGAGGAAAACAAGCTCCGAAACGCAATCACGAACAGCCTGAAAGCCGCTGACCGGAACGAACTCGAATCCATCGCGTTTCCGGCCATCAGCACGGGCATATTCGGGTTTCCGCTGGCGCCCGCCGCGCGCATCATGCTGGGCGCGGCGCGGGATTATCTGCAAGAGCGAACCGGCTTGCGCCGTGTGATTTTCTGCCTCTATAGCAGGGGCGATTACGATGTCTTCGAGAAGACTCTGCGGGAATTGACGGACCGCGCGTGAGCGCGGCACGGAGATACGATTGCCTATGGCCAGAAAGAAACCTGCGAGAAAAACGCCCTACCGACCGCCGCCCCGGCCCGTGTCCCGGAGCCTGGATCCGCGTAAGCATGTGCGCGCCGCGGACCGCCGGACCCGCAAACGGGGCCTCGGGCTTACCTTCGAGGACATCAAGGTTCCGGTCTATGTCATCGCGGCCGCAACCGTGATCGCGGCCCTGTATTTTTTTGTCGGCCGTCCGCTTCTCGGCCCCACGGCGCAGAAGCGCGCATTCGAGAAATGCTTCGAGCGCATGCGCGATGTGCGCATCGCCATGGAGCAGAATTTCGAAGCCGAAAACAGCTATTCCGTCATGGGCCTGTACCGGCACATGAAGAAACCCACGGACATAGATGTAGAGGCGTTCGTGGATGAAGCGTGCAGCGGGCGCGGCAAAGAGGAGTGGACCCTGCTCGACGACATCGAAGTCAGCGAAAGGTCCTATCGCATTCACGGCGTGGCGCCCACCAGCCCGCCGTGCCCCATCGTCATGACCAAGTCCTCGTACTGGCCCCTCGAATACGCCGGGTGCGGGGAGCCGCCGCCCGCGAGCCTGCTTAAAGAGTGACCTCTGAAGGAGAACGCCGTGTTTGAAGGGTTTTTTTATGAACTCAAACGCAAGGGCGTGCCCGTGTCGCTCACCGAATGGATGACCCTGCAGCAGGCGCTCGCCCACGGGCTGATGAACAGCAGCCTGAACACATTCTACAGCCTTGCGCGCGCCATGCTCGTAAAAAACGAAGCGCATTTTGACCGGTATGATCGCGCGTTCTCCGAGTATTTCCGCGGCATCGAAACCCCGGACCAGGTTCTGGAAAAGATTCTCGAAGGCCTGGAGCGCACCCAGGCTCTGGATCTTGATGAACTCGCCAGAGCGCAGATCCCGGAGCTGTCGCTGGACAAGGTGCTGGAAAATTTCTGGGAGCAGTACCGGGAGGGGCATTACCGGCAGCACCGCGGCGGCGACCGCGCCATCGGCACGGGCGGACGCAGCACGCAGGGCGCATTCGGCTACAATCCCGCGGGGATTCGCGTGGGGCAGAGCGGGGGCCGCCATGGAAGCGCCATCCAGATCGCCGAACAGCGCCGGTTCAGAAACTACGACCCGGACCTGGTGCTGGACACGCGCCAGATCCGCGTGGCCCTGTCGCGCCTGCGCACCCTGCTGCCGCGCGGCCCCGAGGACGAGCTTGATGTGGATGTGACCATAGACAAAACCTGCCGCAACGCCGGGGATCTCGAGCTTGTGTGGAAGCGAAGCCGCAAGAACACCGTCAAGCTCCTGCTGCTCATGGACACCGGCGGCTCCATGGCGCCGTACGCGCGCCTGGTCAGCCGCCTGTTCAGCGCCGCGCGCTCCCAGTTCAGGGATCTCAAATATTACTATTTTCACAATTGCGTCTACGATACGGTCTGGAAGAACATGGAGGAGAACGAGGAGATTTCCCTCGAAGAACTTATGCGCACCCTGGACGGGGATTACAAAGTGATCCTGGCCGGGGACGCGACCATGGCGCCCAGCGAATTGCTGGATCGCAACGGCTGCATTGATTTCTTTCAATATAACGATGTACCTGGCGTGTGGCGGCTGTACCAGATCGCGCACAAGTGGCCGTCGAGCGTGTGGCTCAATCCCGAGCCGCAGCGGTTCTGGGTGAGCGTGACCGCGCGCATCATTGGCCGCATTTTTCCCATGTACGGCCTCACCCTCAATGGCCTGGACGATGCGGTGCGCGCCCTGCTGCGCACCCGGCTGCAAGGCGTGTCCCATGCGGACATCAAGGAAATTCTGGACCGCCGCATGAGTCCCTACAGGTGAGTACGGCGCGGATTATTTCACGCTGTACCCGCGATTCACCGATTTCACCCTCGTGAACAGCGACGCATCCCACAGCTTAAGTTCCGTCATGTTCGGGCTGGCCTGCGACAAAGTCAGGAAAACGAATTCAAGCTCTCCGCTGGGGTTCGGCTCCATGGCGGTCAATGGCACGGAAACCTCGAGGGTATTGCCGTCGCTCACGCAGGTGGCGGATGTGGCGTCCGCGTCCAGTGTTGCGCCGCCCGCGACCTGGTAAATCGTGCATTCTCGGAACAGCGACGGGATGGCGAAGATCACTGCGCCGCCCTGTTTCAAAATGGCGTCCAGGCCGCGCTCGAGCGTGGCCTTGTCCGGATTCAGCCACCCGGCCACATAGAACTGGAGGTTCGGCGGCGAAATCGTGCCGTGGGTCACCTCGCCCTTGAATCGCGCTTTCAGGCGCACCCGTCCGTCTCCGAACGCCACATGCCCGTACTGGAAATCCAGGGACTTGGCGATGGCGATGCGTTCATCTTCGTAGGATATGGCGTCGTGTTCCGAAACCGAAAGCGGGAACACGCAATCGTAAGGAAAGCGGAGAGCGCACAGCGCGGGCGAAATGTCGCCTTCACATGCTGCGGGAGGGCCTTCGGGCATGGGCGTGAATCCGCTCTGCTCACATGCCGCTTCCACATACAGCTCATCGGTCACGCTCACGGCCTTGATTCCGAAGAGCACATCGGTTCCAGCGGGCTGGCCCGGGATCTGGCCCGACCACTTGCGGTCATCGCCCGGCGCGCGGGTCATGTCCGCGCGGGACCATGTGGCGCCGCCGTCCGTGGTGTACAGAATCGAGGCTTCGAAAACCGGCGCGTTGCGCGATCGGCCCACCGCGAAAATGCGTGCGGTCACGGTTACCGGCTCACCGTCCTGCGGTTCACTGGGCGAAAATTCCACATCGTGCGCCACGGGCGGCATGCGCTCGTCCACAAGTTCCTTCAAATCGAGGATCAAATCATCGGGCAGGCCGAGCTGCCGCAATGATTCCAGGGGGCTTTGCTGCGCCGCGGCGGGGAATGCGGCACACACGGCAAAACCAAGAACCAGCATTGTCAGCAGTGCAATGCGCCTCATCATATTCTCCTCCTCTCGGGGTGCGGAGCGCCCGCGTTGCGCAACGGGCCTGGTGCACTTATAGGATCGCCAATTTCAAAGAAAATCACAACCCTTTGCTCAATCCCGGCGCCGGTCGCGGATTTCGTCCTGCGGCTGCGCCGCATTAAAACTTACCCATGCGCGGGCAAGAATGTTCCCGGATTCAGAAGCCGCGCGGCGGCTGCCGGGCAGAAAAAAACCGGGGCTTGATGACGGCCCCGGTTTCGGGTTGGTTGCGTTGGACCGCGCGCGGGCGCGGCGCATGCGTCGCTCTTACAGGTTGTTGTACATGGGGCCGCCGCCGCCTTCGGGGCAGACCCAGTTGATGGCCTGGAAGGGATCGCGGATGTCGCAGGTCTTGCAGTGCACGCAGTTGGAGAAGTCCACCTGGATGCGCTCGAACGCACCGGTCTTTTCGTCGCGCACGATGTTGTAGACCTGCGCCGGGCAGAAGGCTTCGCAGGGCGAGCCGAACTTTTCGTAGCACTCCTTGCACTTGGCGGTGTCCACCTTGAGGTGGCAGGGCTGCTTTTCCTCGTGGGTGGCGCCGCTGTTGTACACATCGGTGAGCTTGTCGTAGATAAGCTCCTTGTTGTCGTACTTGATGTCGTCTTCGGGTTTGCCGCCGGGGTAGTACGCGGCCATGGGCTGGATTTCGGTGTGGTCCTCGTGCAGCTTCATGTTGACCCAGGGGTATTTGCCCTTGGAGAAGTAGTTGATGCCGCCCTTGACCAGGCCCATGGGGAAGATGCCCTTTTTCATGAGGGGGCGGAAGTTTTTGAAGGGAATAAGCTCCTGCCCGATGAAGGAATCGGTGACGGCCTGGATGTAGCGCTCGAAGCTGGAGGCGGAGAAGTCGCCGGAAGTGAGCATGTCGAAGGCGTTTTCCGCGGCCAGGATGCCGGATTTCATGGCGTAGTGGATGCCCTTGAGCTTGGGCGTGTTGACCAGGCCCGCGGCGTCGCCGCAGATCATGAAGCCGTCGCCGGCCATTTTGGGCACCGTGTTCCAGCCGCCCTCGGGCAGGGTCTTGGCCCCGTAGGAGAGCATTTTGCCGCCTTCGAGAATCTGCTTGATGAAGGGGTGCTGCTTGAATTTGCAGAAGTTTTTGTGCGGGTCCATCTGGGGGTCGGAGGCGTCCAGCGCGGTGATCATGCCCACGGAGACCATGTTGTCCTTCATGTGGTACACAAAGCCGCCGCCGAAGGTCTTGTTGTCGAGGGGGAAGCCCATGGTGTGGACGACTTTGCGGCCCTCCATACGGCCCTCTGGCACTTCCCAGATTTCCTTGCAGCCCGTGGCGTAGACCATGGGGTTGATGTTTTGCAGATTCAGTTTCTTGATGAGCTGCTTGGTCATGGAGCCGCGGGAGCCTTCGCACAGGATGGTAACCTTTGCGTGCAGGTCCATGCCGGCCTCGAAGTTGCTCTTGGGCGTTCCGTCGGGGTTCACGCCCTTGTCGCCGCAGCGCACGCCGATGACTTTGGAGCCTTCATACAGGATTTCCTGGCCGCAGAAGGTGGCGTACACATCCTGTTCGAGTTCGGAGAATTTCTCGCCCATCCACTGGATGACTTTGCCCAGGGACACGATGTAGTTGCCGTGGTTGATCATGGTGGGCGGAGTGATGGGGAGCTTGCGCGCGCCCGCGGCTGTGAGCTGCACGACTTCGTCAATGTCGGCTTCGTATTCGAGCGGGGCTTCTTCCTTGTAGTTGGGGAACAGTTCGGCCAGGGCCACGGGGTTCATGACCGCGCCGGAGATGGAGTGCGCCCCCACCATGCCGCCTTTTTCGATGACGATCACGGGCACATCCACGCCCAGAGATTCCTCGTCAATGCGCGTTCCCTGCTTGGAGCCGTTGTCAATGGCCTCGTTGTGCGCATTGATCATCTGCACGAGCTTGATGGCCGCGCTCATGCCGGACGGGCCGGCGCCCACAATGCACACGCCGCAAGTCATCACATCGCGTTCGATTTCTTCTGACATTGCAGTCCTCCAGGTTTCCCTATTTCCCGTCTCCACCGGGCGATGGGGCGCGGTTGGAGCGGGAGGTTGTTATGTTGTCCTGGCGGGCCGCCCGAAGCGCTCCTGCGGGGCGCGGGCCTGACCGCCGGTTGTTGCCGAATTTTACTATCCCATCATATAAATTTTAAAAATCAATGACAAACATTATTTAAGAGGGCGACGAGATCCGCGCAGCCGTTGCGGCGTGCGCGCGGCTCTTGAGCAGGAAAAGCCCCGGCGGGGCGTGTGCGCCCGCCGGGGCCGGAATTGCCGAGTCACGCCGCGCCGCAGTTACGCGAGCAGCTTTTTGAATTCGTCGTTCATGATGGGCAGAACCGTGTTGAGGTCGCCCACGATGCCATAGTCGGCCACGCCGAAGATGGGGGCTTCGGGATCCTTGTTCACGGCCACGATGCACTTGGAGGAGCTCATGCCCGCCAGGTGCTGGATGGCGCCGGAGATGCCGGCCGCGATGTACAGAGTGGGGTTGACGACCTTACCGGTCTGGCCCACCTGCTCGTCGTGCCCGCGCCAGCCCGCGTCCACGGCCGCGCGGGACGCGCCCACGGCGGCGTTGAGGGTCTTGGCCAGGTCTTCGAGCAACTGCCATGCGTTGCCTTCCTTGGGATCCTTGCAGCCGCGGCCGCCGGCCACGATGATGGCGGCTTCGGTCAGCTCGATCTTGTCCCCGCCGGACATCTGCTGTCCCTGCACGGACACTTTCACATCGCCGCAGTCGGCGTCGAACTTGGCCACGGCGCCCGCGCCCGCGCCCTCTTCGGCCGCGAACAGGTTGGGGCGCACGCTGGCGATCTGGATGTCCGTCTTGAATGTCACGGACGCCAGGGCCTTGCCTGCGTACATGGGGCGCACCACGGTGAGCTTGCCGCCGTCAACGCCCAGATCCGTGCAGTCGCTGGCCAGGCCGGCGCCGAGCTTGGCGGCCAGGCGCGGGGCCAGGTCCTTGCCGTACACGGACGCGCCGATGAGAATGATGCCGGGCTTTTCGGCCTCGGCCAGTTTGGCGATGGCGCTTGCGAACGCCTCGCCCACATAGTCTTTGAGCGCGGCGCTGTCGGCCACATGGACCTTCGCGGCGCCGAACTTGCCCATATCCGCGGCCAGCGCTTCCACGCCGGAGCCGAGAAGCACGCCTTCGAGCTGCCCGCCAGCCTTGGCCGCCAGGTCGCGGCCCTTGGTGAGAAGCTCGGTCGTCACTTTTTTCAGTTTGCCTTCTTTAACTTCTGCGATAACCCATACATTTGCCATTTATGGTCTGACCTCCTTCAGAGTTCTGTGATGTGGCGATGCTGTGCGCATCAGATGACCTTGGCTTCCTCGCGGAGGGCCTTGACCACTTTGGGCACGATGTCCGCGGGATCACCCTCGAACTTTTTGCCTTCGGCGCGAGCCGGGGGCGGGTTGAGGGCCGCGATTTCGGTTTTGGCGTCGGCGCCGGCCAGGCCGATGTCGCCGCCGGCCTTGACTTCGAGGGGTTTCTTTTTGGCTTTCATGATGCCGGGCAGGCTGGGGTAGCGAGGCTCGTTGAGGCCCTTGGTGCAGGTGATGACCGCAGGGAGCGGGCATTCCACGGTCTCTTCGCCGCCCTCGATTTCGCGGGTGGCCGTGAGCTTGCCGTCCGCCACCGCGAGCTTAAGCACCACATTCACGCAGGGGATGCCCATGAGCTGGGCTACCATGGGGCCGACGGCCGCGCTGTCGTCGTCCGAGGCCTGTTTGCCGCAGAGGATGAGATCCGCGCCGATGCTCTTGGCCGCGGACGCCAGGGCTGCAGCCACCGACGCCGGGTCCGAGAGGCTGATGGCCGCGTCTTCGATGCGCATGGCTTTGTCCGCGCCCATGGCCAGAGCGGTTCGCACGGCTTCCTCGGCCTTTTTCTCGCCCACCGTTACGATGGTCACTTCTTCGGCCACTTTGGCTTCCTTGAGCTTGATGGCCTCTTCCACCGCGAACTCGTCGTAGGGGTTCAGCACCATGGCCAGCCCTTCGCGATCGATGTCCTTGGCTTCGGATTTGACTTTGATTTTTGCTTCTGTGTCGGGTACCTGTTTCACCAAGCAGATGATCTTCAAAACTATCCCTCCTTTATGGTGTATCTTGGATTCAGAGCGGCAATCGCGGGCCGCGCGGCGCGGACGGCCCGGGATATGCGGTAAAGCGCGTGCTGTTCCTCCCTGGAGCGTTGTGACCCGTGCTTTGGGTGGATTGCGGCCTGTTTTCCGCCGCACATTGTGAACAATAGCACATAGTAGCTTAATATATTCCCAAATTGATTGTCAACATTTCCTGCGGGGTTTCGCGGCTTTTTTTTCAAATTCCACATATGCCGCGCGCGGTTGTTTTCCGTCCTGTAAAGAAATCCGGCAGCCGGGGACAACCCGCGCTTTGGAAACCGGCGTGCGGACCGCGTCCCCCCAAGGCAACGCTCTCTCCCAAAATCCGGGATTTTCATAGGAGAATCGCAGGTGCGCTTGGGCCGCCCCGCGGCCCCCGGCATTTCCCCGCCTCCCGGAATTGGTTCTGGCACATTTATTGTAGCTGATATGTCCAAGATTTCAGTCGTCAAATTTTTGCCCGCGGGGGGTGCGCGCCATGCATTCCAATATCCAGGAATTGTCGGACAACACCATCGGCCAGTTGGCGGACAAAGAGTTCGCGCTCGTGGTGTTCACCGTAGACTGGGCCGTGAGCTGCAAGGTCCAGTTGACCATGGTGGACAATGTGCAAAAGGCATTCGGAGACCGCGTATTTTTCGGTTTTGCGGAAATATCCGAATCGCCAAAAATCAGAGAAAGGTACAAAATAGAAGAATATCCAACAATTATCGTTTTCAAAAACGGCCGGGAGATCCAGAGATTCACGGGAATCCAGCGGGGCAAATGGCTCGCTGATTTCCTGAATACGGCCACGGGCATGTTTGATGCAGGCACGGATTTCCGAGCTATGTGGAACAATCTCCGGGACAGGGAAACCGAAGAAAAGCTCTTTGCGCGAACCATCCTCATTGTGGACAGCGATCCGGACACCAGTTTTTGTATCCGCACCATCCTCGAAGAATCGGGATACAAAAACATTGCCCTGGCGTCCAACTACGACGACAGCGTCAGCAGCCTGGAGAATCAGATCCCGGACCTCATCTTTTTGAACTTGAAAATGGCGAACAAGGACGGGTTCCGGTTGATGAAGACGCTGCGCAAGTCCCGCGCTTGGAGCGGCATCCCGCTTTTGGTGTCCGTGGGACCGGGGAAATCTTCGCAGGATTATGAGGAAGCTTTCGGGGATTCGAGCATTCTGCGGCAGGGCAAATATGTGGAGCAGCCGCGCAACCGGGCCTCGTTCACCGGGCTGGTGCGGCACATGCTGCTGTTGCATGAAAACCGGCCCGGCGAGCAGCCCGCCCTGGCCGTGAGCAGTTACTGCCCGGTGGAGCCGAAGCTGTGACACGAAAAAATCTCCGGCCGGTTGGCGCCGGCCGGAGCAACAAGAGAAAGGGTATGTTTGCCATGGCCCCGGGGGCGGGGCGCGAAGCAATCTGTTTATTCAATACGACAGGTTGTTGCGTTCCAGCGCCAGGGCGTTCTTCATGCGCTGCTCCTCGGTGACATCCGTGACCAGAGCGGCGACCACGCCGGGCCGCGGCCCCGCGGCCTGGAACGACAGCCATTTCCGCACCGAGCCTTCGGCGTACTCCACGATGGTGTCCGCCTGGCCGGTGCGGGCGATTTTGGCCAGCGCCTTAATCCACTTGAAATCCCAGGTGTGAATGCCGGGCAGGATGGCGGTGATGCGCCGTCCCTCGATATCTTCAAGTTTTTTACCGAGAATTTCCGCGAACGCGGCGTTCGCGTCAATCACGGCCAGGTCCTCGGCTTTCCCATCTTCTCCCAGAATGACTTCAAACACGGCGAAACCCGCGTCCATGCCGTGCAGGATATCCTTGTATGTCTGCAGATCCAGAGTCTGGTTTCCGGGTGCGATGTCCGTGGCGCTCATTTGATAATTCCTCCCATTGGCCGCGCAAATTTGCGCGATGAAATGCGAACTCATGTATACAGCCCGATTCCGGCGCGCCGGGTTCCCGTATAGGACAAAAACATGGGACCGCGCGCCGATATTGATTTCGACCGCCGCGCGATGCTATGATGTGCGGGAAGCTTTCCGGAAACACGATCACGGCATGCGGCGGCATCAACGGCGCACGGGAGACACTGATGACTGACGGCGAGAACACAAGGACCGGACCGGGATACGCGGCGCGGTTCGCCGCATACCTGGCGATTCTGGGCGCGGCGGCTTTGCTTCTATGGTTCCTGGGCCGCATCACCATGGTGCTGGCGTATTTCGGGGTGGCCATTGTGGTCACCTATCTGCTGAACCCGTTTGTGGATGCGCTGGAGCGCCGCCGGGTGCCGCGCAGCTTGAGCATTCTGGTCATGTTCGTGGTATTTGTGATTGTGGCCGGATCGGCCTCGGCGTTTCTCGCCACCAGCGTGCAGAAAGAAATCGTCAAGCTGGTGGACGCTGTGCCGCAGTACCAGGAAACGGCCGTGGGCCTGTGGCGGCAGGTGCAGGGGCATTACGACTGGCTCAAGGATCAGAGCTGGTTCGAGGGATTTCTGCAAAAGGCGACCGCGGCGGTGCAGGAATTCGGCGGGCGCATCGCCACGCGCACCTTTCAGGGCGTGATGTCCTTCTTCAGCGTGGCCATGGGCATGATCGTGGTGCCGGTGCTGGTGTTTTATTTCCTTAAGGACGACCACACCATGCGCGCGTCGTTCATCTCCGCGCTTCCCGCGCCCTGGCGCGCGGACGGCGACCGCATTCTGGACCGTATCAACGAAGCCATCGGCGGGTTCATCCGCGGGCAGCTCAAGCTGTGCCTGGCCATGGGCGTGCTTACCTGGGCGGGCATGGCCGTGATCGGTCTGGACTACGCGCTGATCATGGGCCTCATCGCGGGGGCCACCGAGTTCATCCCCTACATGGGGCCGATCCTCGGCATCATCATGCCGGTGATCGTGGCCGCGTTCGAGGGGCCGGACAAGCTCGCGGCCGTGGGTGTCGCATTCGTCATTCTTCAGGTGCTTGAAGGAAACATTCTGGCCCCGCGCATCATGAGCGGCGATGTGGGCATTCATCCCGTGATCATCATTTTCGTGCTCATGGCCGGCGGCCAGGTGGGCGGCATCGGCGGCATGATCATCGCGCTGCCCGCAGCGGTCATTCTCAAGGTATTCTTTGAACATTTTTACATAGATAAATTTGTGAAACCCTCGGAGAACACGGCGCCCGCACCGACGAAGGACGAAATCGAGGCCGCCGGAACCGGGGAACAGGCGGACGATCCGGTTCAGGAATGAATCGCGTCGCGCTCGGGGCCTGCGCGCCCGGCCCGGACCGTCAGCCTTGTTTCAGCATGTCCGTGATGCGTGCGAACGGACTGATCAGATAGCGGTACTGGAAGGACGCGGCGGTCCAGAACGGGCCTTGCGCGCTCTGCATGAGCCGCAGCGCCGCCCGGCGCGCGCGCCGTCCCTGGAGCGCCATGAGCGCCGCGTAATACGGGTTGTTGAGTTGCGAGGAATGCCCCGGAAGCAATGTGTCGAATTCCAGGCCTGCGCACAGATCCAGTGTTTGTTCCCATTGCCCGCGGTCTCCGCTCACGCGGCTGCAACTGGGCGTGAGGCAGTCTCCCGCGAACAAGAAATCGCGGCCGTCAATCTCCGCGCGCAGGCACATGGAGCCGGGTGAGTGGCCGGGCGTGTGAATCGCCTCCAGGGCCAGGCCCGCGATCTCAATCGTTTCTCCGCCGATTAACTTATTGTCAACCCGGAGAGGCTCGATGCGCGTGTGAAACATCCAGCCCGCGCAGGTCAGATCCGGGTCCGCAGATTCCACGGCGGCCGCGTCCGCCCGGTGCATGGTTAGCGGGATGTCCGGGCATTGCGCGCGCAGCGCGGCCAGACCGTTGACATGGTCGTAATGGCAGTGTGTGCATATCACGGCGGCGAGGTCCGCGGGCCGCACGCCCAGGCGCGCCAGGTTGCGCGTGAGCGCGCCGTGCCCCTCGC
>JAGUYV010000484.1 GCA_020061125.1 bacterium
CCAACGCCGCGCTTGTGGCCGCGGGCGTGCCCGTGCTCGGCCTGCGCGAGCAGGGCGCGGGTCTCGAAGACATCTATTTCAAACTCTCCAGCCACGAGGTGCAGTGACATGGCCAACCTGGAATTCGCAATGAAACTGCCCGAGGCGTGGCGCCTGCTGCGCATCGCCTGGCGGCCCTCGCGCATGCTCGGCCTCGCTCTGCTTTCCGTTGCCGTTTGCGCGCTCATCATTTTCTTCGCCTACACCAACGCGTTCGTCACGCATCATGATCCCGCCGTCATGGAGTCCTGGCGGACCTTCGAGCGCGCGTCTTTTTACCGGATTTCATTCATGGGCATTATGGTCTATCAGTGCCTGTTGTGGCTGATCGCGCTGCCCGTGCAGGTGGGGTCCGCGGCCAACGGCGAGTTCGTGACCGGCACATGGATCTTTCAGCAGACCGCGCCGCAGAGCGCGCGACGCCTGCTGCTCGGCAAACTGCTCGGCGGCGGGGGCGACATCTACACCGCGTCCGCCACGGCCGCTCCCTTCGCGCTCATTTTCATGCTCCTGGCGCGCCTGCCGCTGCTGAATTTGGCCGCAGGCCTGGCCCTGCTTTTTATCCTGTCCTTCACCATCGCGTCCCTCATGATCTTCGCTTCCGTGGTTTCTGAAAAAAGGCACGCCTCCATGGTGCATGGCATCATGATTTTTCTGGTGCTGGGGATTCTCTACACATCGTCCATGCTGGAATTTGAAACAGGGAACAGTTCCATCTTCAGCATCGTCTCCCTGCTCCATTTTGCAATCCTGCCCGAGGCGGTGCGCGGCTCACTCATGAAAACCACCGAGTTCTTCGGCATGGACATGGGCACGCTCGCGCTGGCCGCGGTTTTCTATTCGTGCATCGGGCTTGCGTTCTTTCTCTCGGCCGAGGCCCAGGCCCTGCGGCTCATGAGCACGCCGCGAAGCCGCGGCATGCTCGTGCCCCTGTTCCTCACGGCCGCGTTCTTTTTCATCGGTTTCGCCTGGGTCACGCCTTCGGATGTGCAGGCCATGGCGGCCAAGCAAAGCGAGTGGTACACCGTATCCAGACAGGCTCTGGACCGGTTCCAGATCTCCGCGGTTTTCTTCAACATAATCATGGCCGCGCTGCTGTATGGAGTCATCCTGTTGCACGCGCGGCCCATGAACGATGTGAGGCCGTGGCTGTACCGCCGGGCGCGGCGCGGATTTTCCGCGGCGGATTTGTTCGACCCCGGCGCGCCCGCAGCGTACACGGTGGTCCCGCTCCTTGGCGTGGCCGCGGCGTGCGCGGGCTTGCTATTCTGGAATCACGGCATCCTGGTGAGGCGGTTTGAGGCCCCCCCGGACTCCACCGGAATCCTGTTGCTGTACACCATGCTGCCGCTGGCGGCGGTGGTGCTGCGCGACGCCCTGTTCCTGCAGGCCGCGCGGTTCCATTTCAAACGCGGTCTGGCTGCGGCCGCGCTCATTTACTTCGTTGGTTTCTGTCTGACTTCGCTTTTCATCAACGCGGGGTCATCGAATCTGGGAGGGGCAGTGCTGATTGACTTGAGTCCCGTCACGGCCATTGGCGCGCCCGGCTTTGCTACCAATGCAATAGCAGACAATGTGGGATTTCTCTGGAGTGGCGTGGCAGTCAACCTGATCCTCGCCGCGCTGTTCGGCCTGTATGTGCGAAGCGCCCTGAACAGGGAAAAGGCCAAGCTGGAAAAAGACCTGCCGCCCGCGCCCGCACAGCCGCAGTGAGTCCGGCGCGAGCAGAAGCAAAAGCAAAGGCAATGATAACCACAGAGAGCGCAGAGGGCGCGGCGCCGGGCCGCGAAGACAAGGCTCACAAAATTATTCAAGCACAAAAAAATGTAGGGCGCGGTCGCCGAACCGCGCCGCGCGGGGCTGAAAACCAGCGCCCTTGAATCAGAGAATTCTCTTATTGTGCATTCGGGATTTGCCCGGACAATCCGCCGTGCATTTGGCGCGGTTCGGCGACCGCGCCCTACATTCTCTGCGCCCTTCGGGGCCTCCGCGGTTATCATTGCCATTGCATTTGCTTTTCTCCGCGCCTCCGCGTCTCCGCGGTGTCCTTTCTCCTCCTGGCCGCGGCCCACTTGTGCCGCAATCCTCCACGCATTAAACTTAGCCGTGCCCCAGCGGCATGATCTTTTCCTGCGGCGGTTGCGGTGATGCCCGAGTTGCGGTTCGCGGTGCTTTTGTCGGTTGTGCTACTGGCCAATGTGGTGGAGGCCGTGACCGGGTTCGGCAGCACCATCATCGCCGTCACCATCTGCGCGCATTTCTACCCCATAGACTTTCTGGTGCCCGTGCTGGTGCCCGCGAACCTGGTGTTGAGCGGCTACATCGTGGCGCGGCACCGCGCGCACATCAATGCGCGGCTGCTGTTCGGCGTGATCCTGCCGTTCGTGGGCGTGGGCGCGGCGGGCGGGCTGTACCTGTTCAACAGCATGGGCACGGACAGGCTCAAGCTGGTGTTCGGGGTTTTCGTGCTGGCGTTTTCGCTGTTCCAGTTCGTGCGCACGGCGCGCATGAAGGAGGGCGAGGAACCCGCGCCCCTGGGCAGGCTCCAGGCCGGGCTGTGGCTCTTTGGCGGCGGAATCATGCAGGGCATGTACGCCAGCGGCGGCCCCATGGTGGTGTATTACTCCAGCCGGGTGTTCAAGGACAAGGGCGCGTTCCGCGCCACGCTGTCGTGCCTGTGGCTGATTGTCAATATCTGCATGAGCGTGAGTTACGCGCTCACGCACAAGATGACGCCCGAGACCCTGCGCATGAGCGGGCTGATCCTGCCGTGCATCGTGCTGGGCATCGTGATCGGCGAGGCTGTGCACAAGCGAATCCCGGAGCGCGCGTTCCGCATTGTGGTGTATGCGCTGCTGATCGTGGCGGGCGCGGCCCTGGTGTCCAATGGATGAGGGGGAGACAGTCTCCCGGCTTCCGGCTTCTGTCTTCCGGCTCCCGGTAAAGCAAAGCAAAGCAAAGCAAATGCAAAGGCAGAAACAAAAGCAATGATTACCACGGAGGCCACAGAGGGCGCAGAGGCCACAGAGGGCGCGGCCCGCGGCCGTGCGAAATGAACTCCGCGCCCCCGTGTTCTCCGTGATAACAGACGAAGATTTATCTATTTAGCGAGGCATTTTTCAGAAACAATGAAAAGGGCGCGGTGTTTGCCGCGCCCTTTGTGTCTGATTCGTGTTGATTCGATTTTATTCGTGCGGATTCGTGATCCGCTTTTTGCCTTACTGCCTCTCCGCGGAGGGCAGGCCGTGCTCGCGCACGCCGATGATGATCTTGTAGAGCACGGTGAGAGTGAGCGCGCCGATGGCGTAGATGCCGATGGTCACGGCCAGCTCGATGGCGGTGGGCACATACTCGGTGATGTGCAGCAGCGGGCTGGGGATGAACCCGGCCAGCACCATGCCCAGGCCTTTCTCGAGCCACAGGGCCAGGATCACCGCGCCGCACAGGAACGGCAGCAGGGTGAAGTTCTTGCGCGTGGACGGGATCACCAGGAAGATGGCGGCGATGACGCCCAGGATCTGGCCGAACCACATGAAGGGCACCAGGTTGTTGTAGGTTTCGCCGTGGTGTTCGAGGCCCTTGAACATGTAGATGAACGGCTCCATGTGGTGGGGCATGTCGGCGTAGAACACGGTGAAGATTTCCAGGCCCACGAAGAAGATGTTGAGGCACATGGCGTAGGTCACGACCGTGGACAGGGTTTTGATGGCCTGTTCGCCGGGGTCGAAGCGGCTGACCTTGCGCACGATGAAGGACAGGATGATGAGCAGGGACGGGCCTGCGGCGAAGGCCGAGGCCAGGAAGCGGGGCGCCAGGATGGCGGTCATCCAGAACGGGCGCGCCTCGAGGCCCGCGTACAGGAACGCGGTGACCGTGTGGATGCTGACCGCCCAGGGCACGGACAGGAAGATGAAGAACTTGAGCCAGCCCGGATAATGCACGCCCTTGCGCTCGCAGTCGAGCGAGATGCAGCCCACGATGAGGTTGATGCCCAGGTATCCGAACAGAACCGTCATGTCGAAGAACATCACGGAATTGGGCGTGGGGTGCAGCATGACATTGAGCATGCGCATGGGCTGGCCCATGTCGGCCGCGATGAACAGCATGCAGACCAGGACCGCGGGCACTGCCAGGAATTCGGCCATGATCACCATCTTGCCGAACGCCTTGTAGTCGTGCAGATAATAGGGGATGACGACCATGACCGCGGCTGCGGCCACGCCCACCATGAAGGTGAACTGGGCGATGTAAAAGCCCCAGGACACATCGCGGCTCATGCCGGTCACGGTCAGGCCGTCGCGCAACTGGAAGCTGTACGCGAACACGCCCGCCCCGATGACGGCGAGCAGCAGGCCGATGAAGGCCCAGTATTTCTTGCTTCCTCGGAATACGTGATCAAGCATTGTCTCCTACCTCATTCCTGCGCCGCGGCGGGCGCAGTCCAGGATGGAATTTAGAGTTTGTAGTACACATTCGGGCCGGTGCCCAGGTTGAGCTGCCGGACCAGGGTGTGGTTTTCCGTGAGATATTTATAGATTTCGGATTCCGGGTCGTTGACATTGCCGAAGACCATGGCGCCTGGCACGATGGCGTTGGCGGCCTCGACGCAAGCGGGCTGCCGGCCCTCGCGGATGCGGTCCGCGCAGAAGGTGCATTTCTCGACCACGCCCATGGAGCGGGTCGGGTACAGGGTGTTGGCGGGTTTTTCCGTGTCCATGAACTTGCGCGGGTCGCTGTAGTTGAAGCTGCGGGCGCCGAACGGGCAGGCGGCCATGCAGAAGCGGCAGCCGATGCAGCGGTGCATGTCCATCATCACGATGCCGTCGCTCTTGCGCTTCCATGTGGCCTTGGTGGGGCACACGCGTACGCACGACGGGCGGTCGCAATGGTTGCACAGCACGACCACCTGCTTGTCGTGCAGCTTGTGCGCCATGCGCGCGTGCGCCTGTTCCGGGAACACATTCTGGAAAGCCTCGGTCCAGATCCATTTAATCTCTTCGTCCTTGAGGTCCGCGGGCACGGCCGGAACATTGTGTTCGGTGTGGCAGGCTTTCTGCGCGGCGTCGGCCAGGGCCTTGTTGTCGCACTTTTGCACATCAATGACCATGCCCCACTGGATCGAGTCCGTGGCGGCGCCGTGGCCGGAGACCGCGCGCACGCCCGCAGAGAGCACGGGCAGGGCGGCGATGCCGAGCGAAGCGATGGACGCTTTTTTCAGAAAATCGCGTCTGCTGTCATCCATGGGTCAGTTCCCTCCCTTTGGGGCCACCTGGTCCGGGGCCACATGGCAGTCCCAGCAATAGGGGTCCACATCAGCGTAGGTGTGGCACTTGTCGCAGAATTCGGTTTTGTTGTCGTGGCAGCCTGATTTCATGCAGGTTTTGGTGAGGCTGATGGCGTGCTCGGTTCCGTCCGAGGCGATGTAGATTTCCTCGCCCTCGCGCACGAACTTGTCGCGCCACTCGTCCAGCATGTTCATGTGGTTGGCCACCATGTAGTCCCGGGATTCGATGCATTTTCCATCGGGCAGTTGCACATCCGGCGCGGGGGTTTTGGCGAACACGCCGCCCCACATGGGATAGGTGACAGCCACGATGAAAACGATCAAGCCGAGGAAGATTTTTCCTTTGTCGCTCATGTCAGGGCTTCTCCCTCTCATTCTTGTTCAGCGCCCGGCAGGGGCTGGAATCGCATATTGATTTCGCGTTTCTTTTCGCCTTTGCAGATCATGGCGTTGGCCACGAGTTCGGTGATGCCGCAGACCTCGACGCCGTGCGCCCAGTATTCGCACACGGTGTGCAGGGTGGCGCGGTCAATGGCGCACATGCAGGACAGGCGGTTGACGCCGTGTTCGTCCTGCACATGTTTCACGGCCGCGCCGCGGGGCAGGCCGCCGCGCAGGCGCATTTCCATGTTTTCGTCCGTGCCCAGGCCCGCGCCGCCGCCGCAGCAGAAGGTCTGCTCGCGGATCGTGTTCTCGGGCATTTCCACGAAGTTGTTGCACACATGGCGCAGCACATAGCGCGGCTCCTCGAAGATGCCCATGCCGCGCGCCGGGTTGCAAGAGTCGTGGAAGGTGACCACGCAGTCGTCGTTGCGGCTCTTGTCCACGGGCGGCATTTTCCCGTTCTTGATCAGGTCCGCCATGAATTCCATGATGTGGATCATCTTGGTGGACTTGGCGTGTTCGAACACGGTGCCGGTGATGGGGTTCTTGGGCGTTTCCAGGAAGTCGGCGGGGCCGTTCATGGTGTCCATGTACTGGTGCAGCACGCGCCACATGTGGCCGCACTCGCCGCCGATGATGTACTTCACGCCCAGGCGCTGGGCCTCGGCGTAGATTTTCGAGTTCAGGCGCTTCATGACCTCGTTCGAGGTGAACAGGCCGAAGTTGCCGCCTTCGGATGCGTAGGTGCTCCAGGTGTAGTCGAGTCCGATTTCGTTGAAGAACAGGCAGTAGCCCATGGCCGTGTAGATGCCCGGCTCTGCGAAGATGTCGCCGGACGGGGTCACGAACAGCACCTCGGCGCCCTTCTTGTTGAACGGGATGTCCAGTGAAATGCCGGTGATGTCTTCGATGTCCGTTGCGAAATCGTCGAAGATGTCTTTCATGGTGTGGGGCTGGATGCCCAGGTGGTTGCCGGTGCGGAAGCAGTTGGCGGCCGGCTCGATGATCCAGTTGACATAGATGCCGAGCAGGCCCAGGAGTTCGCGGCCCATGATGGTGATTTCTGCGGTGTCAATTCCGTAAGGGCAGAACACGGAGCAGCGGCGGCACTCGGTGCACTGGAAGAAGTAGTAGAACCACTCCTTGATCACATCAATGGTGAGGGGCCGGCCGCCGGCGATTTTGCCCATGACCTTGCCCATGGCCGTGAAGTTCTTGCGGTAGATGGAGCGCAGGAGTTCAGCGCGCAGCACGGGCATGTTCTTGGGGTCGCCGCCGCCGATGAAGAAGTGGCACTTGTCGGCGCACGCGCCGCAGCGCACGCAGATGTCCATGAACAGCTTGAAGGAGCGGAAGCGCTGGAGGCGGTCGGCCATGCCCTCGAGGATGATCTGTTTCCAGTTGTCCTGGAGTTTCCAGTCATTCTCGGTGACTTCCCACTCGCGCGCGTTGGGCAGGCCCAGGTATTCGAGGTGGCGGGCCTTGCCGGGATAGATGTACGAACCCGGGCGGAACTGCACGGGCGTGTCCATCCACGGCGTGGCGGGCGGGGCGTAGCTGATGTTGGTCATTTCCTTGTGGTCGTAAAACGCCATTTCGTCGAACTTGGCCATGGCAGGTTACTCCTTTTCCACGGGGAGACCGACTTCCTTCATGAGATCGCGGAAGTCGTCCTCGTACTCATCGTAGGTGTGCATCTTGACCTTGGGGTTCCAGGGGTTGATGTGGCGCTCGGCGCGGCTGTTGTTGGCCAGGTTGCGGGTGGGACTCAAGAACACGCCGGCCAGGTGCATGAGCTTGCTGAAGGGGAAGTACGCGAACAGGATGGCCACCAGGAACAGGTGCCCGAAGAACAGGGGGTTGATGTTCGCGATGGCGTCTGCGGCCGGGCTGAACGAGGCCAGGCCCACGGTGAGTTCCTTCACGGCCACGATGTCGGTCTTGTCAATGTAACGCAGGCAGAAGCCCGAGCCGGCGATGCCCAGAAGCAGAAGGAGCGGGAAGTAGTCGTTGGGCAGGGAGATGTAGCGCACCAGGGGATTCAGGATGCGGCGGCTCAAGAGCCAGAGCAGGCCCAGGAGGATGCCGATGCTGGTGGCGTAGAACACGGGCACGCCCACCTGCATGAACCCGTCCGCGCGCTCGATGGCGGTCACGAAGAACGGGGTTTCCGCCAGGAACAGGCGCAGATGGCGCAGAAGCACCACGAGCATGGAGTAGTGGAAGATAATGGCGGCCAGCCACAGCCACAGGTCCGTGGCGTACGCGGGCTTGCCGTGGTGGAGCTGGGTTTTGGTGTTTTTGAGCAGGGAGCGGAAGAAGAGGACTTCCAGGGCCATGCGCAGCACCACTTCGCCCTTGGTGAAGGGGCTGTCAATGGGGTCGCGCCGGATCCAGTCCAGGCTCTTCTGCTGTCCGCTGGTGGTGGGGATGCGGAACGGGACCGGGGAATTGGCCCAGTCCGCCACCTTCCACACCAGCCCGCCCAGGAACACGAGCAGGGCGGCGTAGGGCACATAGATGCCGATAACGGCGCCCGCGCCCGCTGCGGCGCCGCCGTAGCCGATGCCGAACAGCACGGCCACGGCTGCTAAAGAAATCAGGAAACTTGGCATGAAACTCACAGTTCAACACCTCGCTGCGTGCTGGTGAGCGGAGCGTCTTCCCCGGGTTCGTCCTCCGGGTCAACCCCGCAGTTTTCCTTGTTAAACTTGTTTATGATGGTTTTGACTTTGCGCTTGACTTCATTGACGCGAAGCTGGTACATCTGCTCGCGGCATTTCACATAGATGTCGAAGGCGAACAGAGCGATTTGGTCCACGCGGCGGTCAATTTCGGTCAGCAGGGCCGCATCCGCCTCCTGGCCCAGCTCCTGGCGCGCGGCGTCTTTCAGAGAAAACACAAAAGACATCGCCTTTGACGGAGACATGTCCTGCACCGCGCGCACTTTGATGATTTCGATGAGGTGCCCGCACACGGCTTCGGCGTCCAGTTCGTCCGCGCAAATCTGTTCGCATATTCCCGCAGTGCTGGCGACCATGCGCGCTCCCACGGGATTATCAAACGGATCTTTTTTCTTTTTGAGAAATTTTGCGGTTTCGGGCGCGTAAGAATCGTACACGGAATATAGCCATCGCTGCGCGATCGCTTCTCGTTTGAGTTGGAGGGTGCGGCTCAACATGATGGACAGCCAATGTGCCTGATACGCCAAACGGCGCGTTTGCATGTCAATAGTGTATAATAATTAGAAAATAGGCAGTCAAGTGTATATGCAAATATACCACCCTTTCATGCGGGGTGGATGAGCGAGCGGTTGGAGGCCTTGAGCGCGGGTCAGCAGATGCGCGGGAAGGGGTCGCCCGCGGGGCGGTCCACGATGCGTCTGCCGCGGATGCGGGTGTCGAGGATCACGCGACCCGGAAAATCCGCGCGGATACGGCCGATAATGGCGGCGCCGCGCGTGGCGGGAAGGCTTTGC
>JAGUYV010000076.1 GCA_020061125.1 bacterium
GGCCCTGGCCGGGGCGGCCCGCGCCCTGCTGAACCGGGCCGAGCGCGCCCGTGCGCGCGAACTCGCTCATGCGGTCACATACATCGAGCTGTCCGGCCGCGCGGATTTCAACGCCGCCTTCGAGTCCTGCCTGCGTTTCGGGTGATTGTCTGTCTCCGCAGGGCATCTGGCGCATACGCTTGCTTTTCGTGTACAATTCAGTAAACAGTCTTCGCGGGGTGACAGAATAATGCACACATCCGGTCTACTGCTTCTGCTCTTAGTTCCCATCACGGCCGCTCTCAAAACGGAAACATTTCAAGCCCCTCCAAAGCACAGCAAATTCACCGCCGAACTCACTTCCATCAATGAAACGCTGATAGGGGAACGGCAATTCAATTATTACATGTACGGATCATTGCGCAATGGATACAGCACGGAGAAAATCACGGCGGAAACGCTTGACGGCAAACCTGTTTACAAAGTTGAAACCCATGACATTTTCCGGTTTCCCGCAATGCACTTTGAGGAGTCCAACACAGTATTATTGAAAACGGATTTGTCAATCATATCGCGCCGGGGCACGCTTATTCAAAACGATAAACAGAGCGGCAAAAAGACATTAATTGAAGTATCCTGCCGAGGGCAAACCCAGGATCGGATGACCTGTGATTACAAAACGGACGGGGGACCGACCGAGAGCGAAGAATTCAAGACGCCCAACGGTGAGCCGATCACCTTTGAGCAGACTCTTGCCCGAGCCATTCCCTGGGACAAAAATCCCATTCTCGACGAGTATTCGGTCTCCGACCACGACCGCCAGCTCAAACGATATGTGGTGTCCCAGAAAGGGACGAGATCTGTAAATTTCAAAAACGGACAGACCGGAATCGTGCGCGAGATCCATTTTCAGGCCGCGGACAAAAGCATGGTCAACTCCATAATGTGGCTGCACGACGAACAAGGACACCTCGGAGGCGAGATATTCATGGAGAGCGCCGCTGGAGTGAAAGTGTTGCGCTCCGATCTCCCCCAGCCCGAGCTTCCATCAAGACCCGACCCCGCAACCACACCTCTGGAGCAGCTTTCTCCCATACAGTCAATGTCCGCTTTCGCCATCGCAAGCATTGAGAAGGACACCGGCAGATATCTGCAGCTTTTCGATGACAAATGCATCTATGATTATTTTGTGAGCGAATTGCCGGAGCAGGACATGATCAGTTACGAACAATTCTCAAAAGAGTTTCGCGATAATCTGCCGGAGATGGGAAACGATGAATGGCGCACGCATCTCTTGGAGCAATTTCCCGATTATCCTTTGCACACGATCATTGATACAATCATGCACAACACTTTTGAGGCATCGGTTCAGGGAAATTCCGCCACGCTCACGGACAAATCGGACGGTTCCACCCAACAACTTTACCGTTATGACGGTGTTTGGAAAATCTGCATACTGGATGATTTGTTCGACGAAACGGATTTTGAGGATTCTGAAGATCAGGAATAACGCACACCCATTGTGAAATCACTCATGATGCTGCAACGAAAAAACATCGTGATCACCGGCGGCGCGGGCTTCATCGGCGCGCACCTGGCGCGCGCTCTGGCAGAAGATAACCGGGTGACCATTTTTGACAACTTGAGCACGGGGTCGCGCGAGGCCGCGGCCGATCTTCTGGACGCGAACCGCGCGACATTGATCACGGGCGACATTCGCGACCTGCATGGACTTGATGCCGTATTCAACGATGCGGACCTCGTGTTCCATCTCGCGGTCTTGAACCTTCGCGCATGCATGACGGATGCGGACGGCGCGGAGTCCGTGAATGTGCGCGGGACCCTGAACGCCGCGCGGGCCGCACAAAAAGCCGGCGCCGCACGGTTCGTATATGTATCGTCTTCGGACATTTACGGCGATGTGGACGAGTTTCCCACGCCGGAATCCTGCAACCCGCGTCCCACGACAATCTATGGGGCGACCAAACTTGCCGGCGAACTGGTGTGTGACGCCCTGCGCCGCGCCAACGGATTTCCGGCCCTGGTCGTGCGTCCGTTCAATGCGTATGGTCCTGGCGAGCACGCAGCCGGTGACAGCGGCGAGGCGCTGCCCCGGTTCATCGTGTACGCGCTCGCAGGACGGCCCCTGCCGGTTTATGGGTCAGGCGCGCAGACCCGCAGTTTTACGCATATCAGCGACACGGTGCGCGGGATGATCGCCGCCGCCAGTCTGGAGAGCATCCCGGATTTCCCGCTGAATATCGCAAGCGCGCGCGAGGTCAGCATCATGGACGCCGCCCGCGCCGTGCTTCACGCTCTTAATCTGCCGGACCATCCCATTGAGCATCTGCCGCAGAGGCCCGGCGACATGGCCAGACAGTGCGCGGATGTGTCGCGCATGCGCGCTCTTGCCGGATTCAGCGCGGACATCACCCTGGAACAGGGTCTGCCCTCTCTCATAGATTATCTGCGCTCCTCGGCCCCGGATCCCGAAAGCGCGCCCCGGCTTTGGCCCGGCTCTTGACGGCTTTGTCCCGCATGCATTCCTGTGATAGAATCTCATGCAACCCGGTGCAGCCGGGTTTGTTTGTGAATCCAGCGGCGACCGGCGCCCGGGAGTTTTGACAATATGCCCATCTCCGAAAGCGCGGCAAAGAACGGCAATGACAGGTTGACTCCTTATCTGGCCGGCCTCATGGTCCTACTGTGCTTCGCGACATTTTCTGAAGGCTACGATTTCTTCATCATGAGTCTGGTCATAAAGCGGCTCGGCGCGGAATTCTCCGTGGATTTGGGCAATGTGTTCAAGCTCGTGGTCGCGGGTGTCAATTGCGGTGCTGTTGTGGGTTTCTTTTTGACCCGGCTCGGGGACACCTTCGGGAGAAAGCCGCTGCTGATCGCGAGCATCCTCGGATTCGGCGGATGCAGCCTGCTCACCGCGGTCAGCCCCAATATCTACTATTACCTTGTGGTGCAGTTTTTCGCCAAGATGTTCCTGGTCACGGAGTTCGGCCTGGCCATCATCATGGTGAGCGAAGAGTTTCCGGCGGCCAAGCGCGGCACCTATGTGGCCATCCTGGAAGTGGCGGGCGCGCTGGGCGGCGGTGCGGCCATGTTCTTGAGTTCCATCATCATCCCCGAGTGGGGCTGGCGGGGCATGTACTGGTTCGGCGGCATCCCCGTTCTGATCGTGCCGGTGATGTTGCTTTATGTAAAGGAAACGCAGCATTTTCAAATGATTAAAAAGGGCGGCGAAGCGCTGCGTCAGCCGTTGATGCACATCTGGAGCACGCCGTCGAAAAAATATGTGGTCCTGGTCGGGTTGCTATGGTTTCTGGCGTATTTGAGTTATGCGGGCGTGATATACGCATGGCCCACTTTCGCGGAAGTGGAACGCAACTGGACCGTGCAGACAATCGGGGTGCGTATCGTGGCCGCCTTCGCGGTTGGCATGCTGGGCTATCTTATTTCCGGCGTGATGATGGATCTGATTGGCAGACGCATCACGGGCGCAGTGTTTTTTCTGGGCAGCGCCGTGTCGCTGGTGTGGTGTTTCACGGCGCACGAGCCATACATGATACCCTCCATCGCATCGGCCATGTTTTTTATTTTCGCCCTGCTCCCGATATGCAGCACATACAACGCGGAACTGTTTCCCACGGAACTGCGCGCCAATGCCGCGGCATGGTGCAATTACCTTTTCGGCCGTCCCGCGCAGGTGGCCGCGCCCGTGGTTATCGGCATGATCGAGGGCATCGGCCCGGCCGCGCGCACTCTGGCCATAGGCCCGTTCCTGGCCATTTTCGTGGTTCTGTTCCTGTTGCCAGAGACAAAAGGCATTAAACTTGACAGGGTGCATTAGCGGGCGAATGTGCCTGGAGGCGCGTTCGCCGGATACTGACATATCAAGGAAGAGAGGTTTCATCCCATGGCGGATTTAAGCGGAAAAGTCGCGCTGGTCACAGGCGCGGCCAGAGAAGGCGGCATCGGCCGGGCCATTGCCGTGCGCCTGGCCGCGGACGGCGCGGATATTGTGGTCGCGGACCTGTGTTCAGACAAAGGCGAGAAAGATGCGGTGTGGCGCGGACTCCAGGACCGCGTGCGGGAAATCGAGGCGCTCGGCCGCCACGCGCTTGCGCTTCACGCGGACATCACGGACGAGAAAACCGTGGACGCCATGATCGGAGCAATCAAAGAGAACTTCGCGCGGCTCGACATCGTGTGCAACAACGCGGGCGCGGCGTTCGGCATGAACCTGTCCTACATGATATCCCCCGCGGACTGGCGCAAAATGATAGACATCAACCTCACGGGCACATTCCTTGTGTCGCGCGCCGCGGCCCAGTGGATGACCCGCCTCAACAATGGAGGAAGCATCATCAACACCGCTTCGTGGCGCGGCTGGCACCCGCACATTTTCATGGCCGCGTACAACGCTGCTAAAGCCGGCGTCATCTCCCTCACCCAGACCATGGCCCTGGAGCTGGCCGCGCAGAAAATCCGCGTCAACGCCATTTGCCCCGGCAAGGTGGACACGGACATGGAACGCGCCGCCTGGGAGCTCAAAGCCAACGCTTTCGGGAAATCTATCGAGGAAATGATTAAGGAAGAGGAAGACAAGATTCCGCTCAAGGTCATCGCCAAACCCGCGGATATCGCGAACCTGGCCGCGTTCCTGGCATCGGACGAGTCTTTCCACATGACCGGTCAGGCCGTGCAAATCACCGGCGGCATGGATATCGTCCGCGTCTAGCGCGTGTCTCAAATTTCGGAGCATGCCTCTGCAATTTCCATTGTTGGCATGGCTCCAGATTCCCTTTGAATATTGCATGAGAAACAAAGAGCCGGGCGCACGCCATGCGCCGCCCGGCCGGGAAACCCTGTGGACATGAAGCCCTTTCGGGCATTGTCAATTTTTTAAATCCATCAACACCCGCTATCCGATGGCCGCAGGCCCGCGCTCACCCGTGCGGATGCGGATGACATCTTCGAGCGGTGAGACGAAGATCTTGCCGTCCCCGATGCGGCCTTCCTTTGCGCCTTTGACGATGGCGTCCACGGTGCGATCCAGGAAGTCGTCGTTCACGGCAATCTCGATGCGAATCTTCTTGAGCAGATTCACTTCCGAGGCCACGCCGCGGTATGTGGTGGAGTAGCCCTTCTGCTGTCCGCAGCCCAGGGCGTTGGTTACGCTCATTTTGAACACCTCGGCCTCGAACAGCGCCTTCTTCACATCCGGCAGCTTTTCGGGCCTGATATAAGCGACAACTCGTTTCATTTCTGCAATCCTCCCTTGCGAAGTGTACCGGCCAGCCCGTTCCCCGCCGCGCGGGCGGGGAACGGACCTTTACCGATGTGAAAGGTCAATGTTACTGGGTGCTGAAAATCTGGAACCCGCTGTACGACTCACAGCCGTGCTCGTCAATGTCCAGTCCGCGCAGTTCCTCTTCCTGTGTCACGCGCAGGCCCACGGTTGCCGACAGAACTTTGAACATGATGAACGCCAGGCTGAATGTCCAGACGAACACCGATGCGATACCGGTGAGCTGAATCAAAAGCTGGTTCACGCCGCCTCCGAAGAACAGACCATTTACGCCGCCGAATTTTTCCTGCGCAAACAGGCCCACGCACATGGTGCCGAAACTGCCGCACATGCCATGCACGGAGATGGCGCCCACGGGGTCGTCAATTTTCAGAACTTTGTCAATGAACTCGACGGCGACGACCACCAGAACACCCGCCATGAGGCCGATGATGATGGCGCTCTGCGGTGAAACATTGGCGCAAGGCGCGGTGATGGCAACCAGACCCGCCAGCGCGCCGTTCAATGTCATGCTGATGTCGGGTTTGCCGAATCTGAACCAGGCGAATATCATGGCGGAACAAGCGCCTGCGGCTGCGGCAAGATTCGTGGTTACGGCGATGTGCGCGATATTGGGCGCCAGACCCGAAACCGTGCTGCCCGGATTGAATCCGAACCAGCCGAACCACAGGATGAAAACGCCGAGCGCAGCAAGCGGAATGTTGTGACCGGGGATAGCGTTGACCTGACCGTTGGGACCATACTTACCGATGCGCGGCCCCAGAATCATCGCTCCTGCCAGTGCGCACCATCCGCCCACCGAGTGCACCACAGTGGAACCCGCAAAGTCAATCATGGCCCCGCCCATCACGCGGCTCAACCAGCCGCCGCCCCAGATCCAGTGTCCGACGACAGGGTATATCAGCGCACTGACAATACCACTGTATATCAGATACGAAGTGAATTTGGTGCGTTCAGCCATGGCGCCGGACACGATGGTGGCCGCCGTGGCCGCGAACACGACCTGGAAGAGCCAGAATGTGAACGGGCGTAGGGATCCGCTCTGCGCAGGATCCCCGCCCCATCCAAAGAATCCGCCAATCATGTCGGTGCCGAACATGATGCCGAACCCCAGCAGGAAATATGCCAGGGACCCGATGGCGAAATCCATCTGGTTCTTCATGATGATGTTTCCAGCGTTTTTAGCGCGGGTGAAACCCGTTTCCACCATTGCGAATCCGGCCTGCATGAAAAACACCAGGAACGCACAGAACAGGGTCCAGACTGTGTCCACGGCGATTACTGTGTCGGCGATGGACGCGGCATTAGATGCAATCGTAGGAGCGGCTTCTTCCTGGGCGTGAAGAATGCGCGCCCCGGTTATTACCAAAAACACAATTGCAGGAAGTATCATTTTCTTGTTCAGGAACAGCTTGCGAAACATTGACATAGTCCTCCAGAAGTTCTCGCGAAAGGCTCGAAGCCGCCGCGGCGATGGGAACTGCAATCAGGATCTCACACACGCTTTACGCATGTGAAACCGCGACGGCGCTGGCCAGGACAGGCGGAACGCCGCACATGGCATCCCGTTTTCGGCCACTGACACATCACATGTCTCATTGCTGCACACCTCCACATCGGTCTGACTGCCCGGGATTTTCTCCTGCCACTCCGCATGAGCATGATTTGCGCACGCAGCACCCTGTCAGTCGCCAGATGCTATATGCACTTTCCGTACCATTCAGAAAAAAATGTCGAATATCCTGAATATTGCCTTTATTACTGGCATAATTTTCTTTCAATAGGCATGTTCGCACGGCTTGCTGCTGGTATATCGAATATTTGTGGAACAATTTCGTCTCTGCCATTATACTATGGCACATAATTGTATTGCGGCCATGGAAAATTGGCTTGTCAGCAGTATTGAGAATCCTTATATGAGTTAAGTACAAACGGAACGGGGCGCAATGGAACGCAAGATAAGAGAACTGTCGGCCATGTACGGAGTGGCCCGGCTGCTTGGCACAAAAACCGACCTTCGGGAAATGCTCGAGGACATTTTGAACCTGCTGTCCGGCGAGATGGGCATGAAGCGGGGAATGATCACGCTCGTTGACAAGGATTTGCAGGAAGCATACATTGACATCGCGCCCGAGGCGCAGAAGAAGAGCATCCAGAACATCCGATATGGACTGGGCGAAGGGGTAACGGGCCGCGTGGTGGCCACGGGCCGGCCCATGGCCATCCCCAAGCTGGACGAAGAACCCATGTTCCTTGACCGCACGGGCATGCGCCGGGAGATTGACCGATCGGGCCTCGCGTTCATCTGCGTGCCTATCAAGCATGGGGACAGCGTTCTTGGCGCGTTGAGCGTGGACACCGTGGCCGGCCCCAGCACGCAGCTTGAGGACGAAGTAGAGTTCCTGTCAGCCGTGGCTGACATGGTGGCCCAGAGCGTGCGCACGCGCAGGCAGATGGAGGAACGGCGCGAACGACTGGAGCGCGAAAACGAACGCCTGCGCCGCCAGATTGAAAAATCGCGCCCGGACAACATCATCGGCAACTCGCGCTGCATGCAGGAAGTGTATGCGCTCATCACGCAGGTGGCGGACTCCAGCGCCACGGTGCTGGTCACTGGCGAAACCGGCACGGGCAAGGAGCTTGTGGCGCACGCCATCCACAAGGCCAGCGCACGGCGCGACGGCCCTTTCGTGCGCGTAAACTGTGGCGCCCTGCCCGATAACCTGCTGGAAAACGAACTGTTCGGCCACGAAAAAGGCTCCTACACCGGCGCCACGGAACGCTACATCGGCCGCTTCGAGACCGCCAACGGCGGCACCATTTTCCTCGACGAAATCGGCGAAATGTCCCTGTCCGCGCAAACGCGCCTGCTGCGCATTCTTCAGGAAAAGGAACTCGAACGCCTTGGCGGGGGCAAGCCCATTAAAGTGAATGTGCGCGTGATCTGCGCCACCAACCGGGATCTGGAGCAGGCCGTGCAAAGCGGCGAATTCCGCGCCGACCTGTTTTTCCGCATCAATGTGTTTCCCATCCATGTGCCGCCCCTGCGAGAGCGTGGCGCGGACATCACACTGCTCGCCGACTACTTTGTGCAGAAATACTCGCAGCAATTGAACAAGCCCGTGACGCGCATCAACTCTCCAGCCATCGAAGCGCTCATGGCCTATCACTGGCCCGGTAATGTGCGTGAACTTGAAAACTGCATGGAGCGCGCCGTGCTGCTCTGCCAGGAAGGCGTTGTGCGCGCCTACAACCTGCCTCCCACCCTGCAGCTCAAACGCAAGGATCTGGAAAATGTTAAGGGCGGTTCCCTGGAAAAAATGGTGGCCGCTTACGAGCGCGATCTCATCGAAGACGCCATCAAATACTCGAAGGGCAACCAGAGCAAAGCCGCGCGCCAACTCGGCACCACAAAGCGCATCATCCAGTACAAGGTGAAAAAGTACAACATAGACTGCGACCGCTACAAAAGCGTGCGTTCAGGCGCGACCACTGGAGAAAATGAATAAAAACCTCGCCATGGCTTATTCCGCAGCCCGCAGAATTCCAATGAGCGCAGATGTCAGTGCAACGCTCATGAGTCGCCATATCTTCAATTGATTCATTCATGATTCGCGGAAAATTTGATCCGATATCAGTCAGTCGTCAAGCAGTAAATCTTTTTCGATACCGTATTTTTTCATGAGGCGGTAGAAGCAGCCGCGATCCATGCCGCTGCGGTTTGCCGCGCGTGTGATTTTTCCGTCGCAATCCGTGAGCAGGGTTTCCAGATATTCCACGGTAAATTTCTCCACGATGTCCGCCTTGGCTTCCTTGTAAGTCATGCCGATCAATGTTTTGGCCTGGCGCTGTTCTTCCTGCACTTGCGAGGCTTTGCTCTTGACTTCGTCTGGCAGCGCAATGGCCTTGATGGCGTCGTCGTCGCAGAAGGTGACAAGGCGCTCCATCATGTTTTCGAGTTCGCGCACATTGCCCGGCCAGGTGTAGTTGACGAAAATCTCCATGGCGTCCGGAGTCACGCGCATGACGCGCTTGCCGATTTTTCGGTTGAACTTGTGCAGGAAGTGGTTGATGAGAACCGGGATGTCCTCGATGCGCTGCCGCAGGGGCGGCATGAGAATGGAGATTACATTGAGCCGGTAAAACAGATCCTCGCGGAAAGATCCTCTGGCCACTGCGGATTCGAGATCGCGGTTGGTGGCGGCGATCACGCGGACATCCACCTTGCGTGGTTTGTTGTCCCCAACTCGCGTGAATTCCCCTTCCTGAAGCACGCGCAGCAGACGCGTTTGCAGGCCGGGACTGAATTCTCCGATTTCGTCCAGAAAGATGGTGCCGCCGTGCGCGGCCTCAAAGAACCCGGCGTGATCCTTGTGCGCGCCCGTGAATGCGCCGCGCACATGGCCGAACAGCTCGCTTTCAAGCAGGGATTCTGCTAGGGCGGCGCAGTCCACGGTCACGAACGGCTTGTCCTTGAGAAATCCGCTGAAATGCAAGGCGCGCGCGGCTAGTTCTTTTCCGGTGCCGCTCTCGCCGGTGATGAGCACGGTGCTGTGCGTGTCCTTGACCCGTTCAATGATTCGGAACACATTCTGCATGGGGGCGCTTTCGCCGATGATGCCCGCAAAGCTGATGCGGCGGTCCACCTGTTCGCGCAGAGCCTGGTTCTCGGCGATGAGGCTGGCGTGTTCGGCCGCCTTTTTGAGATTAGCGTCCACTTCGTCCAGGTTGTACGGCTTGGTGATGAAATTGAACGCGCCCTGGCGCATGGCCTTGACCGCGCCGGGAATGGTGCCGTGCCCTGTGAGGATGATCACGGGCAGCCCCGGATGTTTCTCGCGCACGCGATCAAGCAGGGCCATGCCGTCCATTTCAGGCATGACCAGATCCGTGACGAGCACATGAAAGGATTCCGATTCGAGGGTGCGCAGCGCAGTGGATGCCGAGGAGCAGGCGCTCACTTCATAGCCCATGGCCCCCAGACCCTTGGCCAGAGCGTCGAGCAGCCTTTGCTCATCGTCAACAAGAAGAATGCGGATGTGTTCAGAGGCCATCGTTTACGGCATCGGACCAGATGAAATTCTTGATGCTTTCCTTCCACTGGATTGCGAGTTCATCGGCCGTGAGACCGGAGCGCCGCGCGTCGAGGGGCAGAACCGGGGCCACAAGCTCTCCGAGGATCCAGACGGCAGGCTCCTCGCCCAGGCGCGCTGTTGAGACATCGTAGATGCGCGGCCCTTTGTCGAGCAGCCTGTTCAGCACCATCACGATGCGGCGCGAGCGCTCGTAGGGCGATACGCTGTCTCCGGTATCGGCGATGGTCATGAGCGGCGTGCTGGAATGCATGATCACGCCCACGCACTCGCCGTCCTCGTTGCACTTTTCCGTGGCGTAGACCCTCGCCTGCACTTTATACCCGTCTCCATCAGGCAAGTCAAGCTGCATGCTTTGAAGGTGTGATTTCACGATCTTAATCCGGTCTTCGGTGGGAGGATGCACATCGAAATATCCCTCGTACATGGGCGCGCTTCTCAATTCGAGGCGATGCATTTTTTCGAAAAACCGCATCATGGCGGATGGGTCGTATCCGGCCTTGACCACATACTCGGTTCCGTAGGTGTCGGCGTCAATCTCCGCCTGGCGGCCCCACATTTCCATACGGCCCTGCTGAATCATTTCCGAGGCCATGACCGCGGCAGGCTCACGCGTCAGCGCCAACACAAGCAGGTTCATGAGCATGTTTTTCATGCCGCGCTTGTACATCTGCACGCTGTGGCGCATGGCTACATGCACGAGTTCGTGACCGATGACCGCAGCCAGTTCATCGTCGTTCTCGATTTCATCCATGAGTCCGCGGGTTACGAAAATATAGCCGCCGGGCAGCGCAAACGCGTTGACCAGATCCGTGTCCAGAATATAGAAGTGGTATTCGAGGTGCGGACGGCCGCTGACCTTGACCAGTTCGCGGGTCACGCCCAGCAGCCGGTCCATTTCCGCCTGGTCGTTTGTGATTCCGTACGCGCGGATGATGGCCTTGGCCACATCTTCCCCGAGATCGGTTTCCTTGACTTCATCCATGTCGAACATGCCGCCATGCACGGGCGTGCCCAAGGCGATGCTCATCGCGAACACAAAGACGAGTGTGGTGGACAGCAGCCTGATTGCATTCATGCTCGTTCTCTTTTTTCCCGAAACGCGATTTCCACGGTTCTTCCCAGCGGCGCTCTTACAGTGTGCGCGGCGTTGCCCTGCATAATGGCGATTTCAACAAGGCCTGAACTTCCGACATAAGCCGCAAGCTGGCCGGACTCGCGATCCGCATAGGTGCGTGACATGCCAACTATAGTATAATTCCCGGTTTTCACGAGAATTGTTCCGGGGTCGCGGTCCTGAAGCAGATCGCCTCGAATGTTTGTGATAAGATTTCCAAAATGATCCACATGTATTACCTGTCCGGTGATGCGGCCCGGAGTGATGTCCGGAGCGGCTTCCTCCAGGAGCGTGATGTCCCCGGCTTCCAGACCCAGGTCAGCGGGATCGCCGCCTGACGCCAGGTGCGCGGCTGCGGGTGCGAAGATGTCCCGGCCGTGGAATGTGGCGCTCACGCTGTCCCGCGGCGGTTTGACCTGCGTGATTTCCCATGCGCGGTAAACCCGGTCCGCACCCAGTGCCATGGAAAGCAATCCGTTGTCCGGGGCAACGAAAAAATGCCCGCGGCACAGCACGGCTATGGCGCGCCGCGCGGAGCCGACACCCGGATCCACGACCGTAAGATGCACGGTCCCTTCGGGGAAATCTTGACAATAGGTGTGAAGCACATAAGAGGCCGAGGCGATGCCGAACGGCGCTATGGTGTGCGAAATGTCCACGGGTATCAGATCGGGATTGGATTTCAGCAGAACGCCTTTCATGCTGCCCGCGTATCCGTCCGCCAGCCCGAAATCCGTTAGCAGGGTCACTATACCGTTGGCCGCAAAGCCGTCAACTGACACAATCGTCAATCCAGTCAAGGTAAGGTTTGTGCCCGGCCGCAATTGGCAGCGCGATGATTTCCGGCACTTCATAGGGATGCGCTTCGGCAATCGCGCGGCGCAGATCCTCGAAACGGTCCGCGCGGGTTTTCATGATGCACATGACTTCGGCATCGTCCTGGATCTCGCCGTTCCAGCGGTACAGGGAGCGTACGCCGGGGAGAATGTTCACGCAAGCGGCAAGTCTGGGTTCAAGCACGGCAGCAGCCAGATTGCGCGCAACAGATTCGTCCGCGCAGGTTACAAAAACCACAATGTAATCACTGGTCATGGGAATCGCCTCTTCACCCTTGACCTTACCGGCCCTAAAGGTCAAAGGGGGAATCGCTTAACGCGGCGCGCGGTCCACCACGCAGTTTCTGCCGCGGGATTTGGCCAGATAAAGAGCCTGGTCGGCCTTAGAGATCAGTGCGTCCAGTGCTGTGGAGTCTTCGGGGAATGAAGCCAGGCCCAGGGACACCGTGATGTTGCGCTCAATGGTCTGGCCCCCGCTTGTGAAATGGAACGGCAACTCGGCCACGATGCGTCGCAACTGCTCGGCGGCGTCCGCGCCTGCGGCGCGGTCTGCGTTGTACACCACGGATACGAACTCCTCCCCTCCGTACCGGCAGGTGAACCCGCGATGGTCTATGAAGCCGCGCACGCGGTTTGCGAGTTCCATGAGCACTTGATCGCCAGCGGGATGGCCGTAGGTGTCGTTCACTTGCTTGAAATGATCAATGTCGAACATGATGAGAGAAAATGCGCGCCCGCGCCTGTTTGCGCGCTCGGCTTCTCGTTCGAGACGGTGCTTGAAATAGCGACGGTTGTAGAGTCCGGTCAACTGGTCCGTTGTGGCGAAGTGATACAGTTCCGCATTCTCCAGCGTCATGGACAGGTGGTTTGCGATAGTGCTCAAGAACCTCCATTCGCCCTTGCCGTATTCCACCTCGGCAGGTTTGCAGATCATGAGAAATCCGAGTTCGCGGGATTTGAGCTGCAGAGGGATGAACGAGGATTGCAGGTTGCGGTTAAGATTCAGCTTGCCGTAATACTCGCTCCATGCGTGGGAAGCCACGACTTCGTCCCATGTGGTGTCCTCGACCACTTCGAACGGAAGATTGAGAAAATCGCTTTCAAAGGAATCCTGCCCCCTGCGTTTCATCTTGAGGGCCAGCCCGCTTTTCGAGGAATCGAACAGCGCGATCATGCAGAACCGCACCACGGGGAAGAAATCCATGACGATGTCGAGAAGCGTCTTCTGAATCTCATACCAGTCCATGGAATACGCGATCTCGCGGAGCACTTTGTAGATGAGGTTCAGTTCGCGCTCTTTTTCATCCAGCGCGTTCTTAAGCTCCGCGTTGTCCTGAATCAGGTCCGTGGAGATCTGTTTCAGAACAAAGAAGTCTTTCTTCAAATCGCTGTATTCGCTGTTGTCGTGTGTCATAAATCCATCTCGACAAGGAACTGAAAAACACAATGCCGACTCGCGTCCCTGCTTTCAATTACCCCGCAGGCGCGCGTTTAACACAAAAAAAACTGGCGAAACGGGGCGCGGACCTTAAGCCCGCGCCCCGCGTTCAAGTTACATCTTGATCATGATCTTGCCGTCGGCCCTGCATGTGGACTGCACGATGGCGTCCACGGCTTTGGCAAGCGGGAACCGCGCGGTGATCATTTTTCTGGTGTCAATGGCGCCCGCGGCCATGAGGCGGATCACATTCGGGAAGGTGCCGTTGCCGCTGTGCCCCTGCGCGCCGAACACCTGGGCATGGCGCACCTGGAACTGGTCCAGATACAGGGGCACTCGGTCTGCGGCGCGGCCGATCTGCACGATGCGGCAGTTCACTGCCATGGCTTTCTCTGCTTCGGGCAAAGTTGCCGTGGGAGCGCCGGCGGCCTCCACAAAGAAGTCCGCGCCCTCCCCTCCCGTCTCTTCCAGAATCACTTCATGGGGCGTGACCTTGAGGGGATCGTAGACCGAGGTGGCGCCCATCTTTTTAGCAATTTTGCGGCGGCCCGGGCTGACCTCGAAGGAGATGACCTTGGCCGCGCCCGCGGCTTTGCACAGGCCGATGGCGGCTGCGCCGATGGGGCCTGCGCCGAATACGACCACATACGCGCCGGGCCGGAATCCCCCAGCGCGCGGGAAAATTCCGTTGTACGCCACACATGTCGGCTCCACCGTGGCCCCGGCTTCATAAATGTCGCTTTCGCTTTTGTACACATTGCGCAATGCGTTGAGTTTCCAGCAGAACTTGGCGCCGATGGCGATGTATTCGGCGAACGCGCCGTCAATGGTGAACCCGATTTCTTCGAGGTTTTCGCACTGGTTCGGATACCCGTTGCGGCAGGGAGTGCAATGTCCGCACCAGATCATTTCCTCGGCCGTTACCATGTCGCCCTTTTTGAAGTCCTGCACGGACTTGCCCACTTCCACGACTTCGCCCGAGAATTCGTGCCCGAGAATGGCCGGGAACTTGACCAGGCCGGGATACATGATGTAGCCCTCGCTGTCGGTTTCGTAGAAGTGCATGTCCGATCCGCACACGCCGCAGGCCTTGATGCGAATCAGCAGCTCATCGGGTTTGGGTTTGGGAATCTTGACATCCTTGATTCCCAGGCGCGGGTTGGTATATACGCTGTTGCCGATCAGAGCCTTCCCGGTTTTCTTTTCGAACGGCGTGAGCGTATAGCCTTTTTTGGGTTTCCAGTCTGCTTCGAGAACAAGTCCTTTCATGGCGCCTCCTGTGGCATGGAGAATGGAATCAGGCCGGTCGCGCGGCAGCCGCGGCGTATCCGGTCATGCGTCCTCGCCGAACACCTCGGCGGAGAAACAATGGATTTCGGTTTCAGGGTCCTTCCAGGCGTCGTCCGGAAGCCCGGCCTTGCGGCAGGTCTGCCGCAGGAAAGTTTCGCGGTCCCAGCCCCATTCTACGGGCACCTGGGGCAGAAGCAATCCGGACAGATGGCCTCTTCGGATGTACAGTCCGTGTTCGCCCACGACCACGGATTCAGGATTCGTGATTTTCTGCATGGGAGATAGCACGGAAATTTCGATGTGCGTTGCGTCAAGTTCGCGGTGATGCATGGGCGGGAACCGCGGATCTTCCGATGCCGCGGCCACGGCCATGCGGCTCACGGTTTCATGAAGCGGATCGCTGGAGCGGATGTTCCCGATGCACCCGCGAAGACGGCCCTTTTGTTTGAGCGTCACGAACGCGCCGCACGCGCGGCTCGACACATCATCGTCCGGCGCCTGCGATTCAGGGCGAGCGCCCTTCAAGTGGTCGCGGATGCTGCTCCGCGCCAGTTTAAGCAGATACTCGCGCTGTTCGCCGTTCAGCAATGGGAACTCCAGAACGGAGCGCCGGGGGCGCGTCCGTGTTCAGTGATACTGGGAAGCGCGCAATTCCTTGTGCGGCATGTGGCGCACAAGAGTCTTGTCCACGGGGTGGCGCACCAGGTGGAAATGGTACATGAGCATGTGCGACACTTTGCGCGCGTAGTCGTCGAACACGCCGTCCCGGATTTGATCCAGTTGGCGATAGCCCACTTCGGCTTCGAGTTTCTCGGGTACATCCATGGCGCCGGTCACCGGCCCCTGGAACACGGGTTCCATGGTTCTGGCGTCCAGAATCAGCGTGGGCATGGATGCGGAGGCGGCCACCATGCGGTTCTTCTTTAGGCCCTGGTATTTTTCACGGGTCACATTTTCAAGCTCGGTGCGATCGAGCGCGGCCACAAAGATGAGATCCGATGGATTGCGTTCGGCAATTTTCTGGAGCATGCCGCCGCGCGTGAGTTCGTCGTAGGTGTATACCGTGCCGTCCTTTGGCATGGCTGTGGTGAAAAAGCCCGTGCCCTGAATGGCGGTGGCCATGCGCGATGTGTAAACCTGGCTCGGTGTCGGTTTCATGTGTTCGGTCCCGCGCGGATTTTCGAACGGAACCACAAGCACGGTTTTGTTTTTCCAGTTGGATACGAACACTGTGTAAAAATCCACGGCCGCCACGGGCACGAACATCTCCAGGGGCGGGGCATCGGTTTCCGTGGCCACGCGGTAATAGGGATCGTATTCCTGCTCATGGTCTTTGACCACGTCATAGGGAATGCCGGTTACATCCACAAGGAAATTGAAATTCTCCTTGACCACGGAATTGGAGGGGCTGCGGCGCAGGGCCTTCTGCCCCAGGGAATGCGCCAGGGTTTCGTTATTGTTGTCCAGGGCGCAGAAAGCCTGGTTGTTGAGCATTTCGCCCTTGTAGCAACCGTTGTCCAGCGCCTGCTGGAACATGGCTTCGGTCTGGTCGTCGCACTGGGAGCGGCGCACGCGGGCCGTCGCCAGCCCGGCCGTAGCGCAGCCCAGGGCGGAATCGGCGCGGGCTGCGGCTTCGTACTTCTGTTCGGCCACGGCGTGCTCTCCCATAATGTCGTTCAGATACCCGAGCGTGGCCAGAGATACGGCATGATCTGGCTCGGACTGCAGCGCTTTGTCGAAAAACGGCATGGCGTCCATGGGGCGCCCGTTGCGGATTTCAATGAACCCGCGCGCCGCGAGATAGTCCGCGCGGCCCGGGTACATTTCCAATGCGCGCTCGATGTCCCGCTGCGCTTCGCGGGTTTTCCCGGCATGGAGGTTGTACAGCGCGCCCCTGTAATACATGGCGGAGAGAGCGTCGTCGGTGGGTCCGGCCATGGCAGGCTCCACGCGCGGAGTCTGCGCGGTGACTGCCGGCTTCTCGGACGGCTTTTCCGCGGGCTTTTCAACAGGCTGCTGCGACTGCGCCGATGCGGGCGGCATGTTGTTCGCCGTTGTCAGTTCCGACGCAGGAGGATTGGAAGCTACTTCAACGGGTTTTTCAGAAGGCTTCTCCGCAGGTTTCTCAATGGGTTTCGTGACCGGTTTTTCAGCCGGTTTTTCTGTTGGCTTCTCCGCAGGCTTTTCGGACGGCTTTTCTGTTGGTTTTTCAGCCGGTGTTTTATCTGGCTTTTCCTCCGGGGTTTCCGTGACCTGCGCCATGTGAACCCCGTTTGTTTTCGCTCTGGGAACAGTCTTCTTGCCCTGTGGCCGAAGGGTGATTTCCTTGGGAAGGCCTTTGAGTTTGCCCTCGTTGTAGCGATCCGGCTCCTGCATGGCCCATTGCACATAATCCCGGTTCTCGCGGTAGTACGGGTTGTTGGGGTCAATTTTCAAAGCGTTGTCCAGAGCCGCGATGGCGTTGGGAAAATCTTCCATACTGATGTAAGCGAAGGCCAGATTGTTGTGAGCCAGAGCGTAATCCGGGGCGAGTTCGATGGCGCGTTTGTACGCGGCAACGGCTTTGTCATAGTCCTGGCGTGTCGTGAACATGTTGCCGAGGTTGATGTGAGCGGTCACAAGTTGCGGATCGGCCTCGATAGCCTTTTTGAGATACTCTTCTGCCGCGGCGGTATCGCCCTGAATGCTGGAGATTTCGCCCAGATTGTTGTACAGGGTTGCCACATCGCTTTTGTCCGGTGGATTCAGGGACAGGGACGCCTTGAACTGTTCAATGGCCTTGGGATAATCGCCCTCCACGGTGTAGCAGGTGCCGAGCGCGGTGTGCGCGTCCAGAATCCGGGTGTCCAGTTCGAGGGCGCGGGACAGAGCGGGTTTGGCGCGGGCGCAGTCGGACATGTTGAAAAGCACCAGGCCGAGGGCCGCGTGGTAAAACGCATTTTTGTCATCCTTGTCCACGGCCTTCTGGAGTTCTCGCTGCGCGTTTTCCAGATCGTTCTTGTTCTGGTATTCGAGGGCTTTCTGGTAGTGGTCCCAGGCGGATTGCGCGTGCGCTGCCTGCTCGAAAGCGGCCAGCACTAGAAACGCCGCAAACACGGCCAGCCATCGCAGGCCCGCCCGGGGATGTTTTCGTGTGTGTGTCATATCAGGGTCCCTTGTTCCGGCATGAGGCATCAACTGATGCCGCAATTTTTCATTATACATGATTATACAAGAATTAAAGATTTTGAAAGCTACTTGCCAGCCTGAATTTTGAGGCGCAGTTCCTTGAGGTCCGCGGCTGCAGCGCCCACATCCAGAACGGCAAGTCCTTCATTCAAAGCAGCCAGAGCCGCGTCCCGGTCCTTGTTCACGGCATATTCGATCATGGCGATGCCATAATAGCAATCCAGAGCATCTTTCTGCACGGTGATGCAACGGCGGTAATAGGCGCTGGCTTCCTTGTATTTTCGCGCCGCTTCCAGCGCCTTTGCCGCGTCGGTCTGGATCTTTCGGCTCTTGGGATCCAGGTCCGCGGCGGTCTTCATGTATTTTGCGGCCGACTCCAGATCCCCGGCCGTGCCGCGCTCCCTGTGCAATTCCGCTATGCGCAGGTTGAACCCGAGATCTTTTTTGTTGCTTGATACCAGAGCGTAGGCTTCGTCATAAAATTTCACGGCCGTATTGATGTCCCGGTTGTCGTGAGCGGTGTCCCCCAGGCGGCGCAGGGTTGCGGTCAGCATCCTGTTGACATCCGCATCGTACTTTGAATGCTCCCTGAATTTTGTGAAATGATGCCTGGCCTTGTGATAATCCCTGGAACTGAAATGGATCATGCCAATGTATTTGTGCGCCTCCGCGTCTTTTGGATAACGGCTCGCAATGTCCGAGAACAATACGAGGGCTTCGGCCTCGCGCTTCTGGTCCATGTACAGCCGCCCGAGGCGCAATTCGCAGGACACAGGCGCAACCGGCAGTCCGGCGCATTTCTTGAGCGCGGCTTCCTGCCTGCCCCGCAACCGGGCGGTCTTGTACGCTGATGCCGTAAATTGATACCACTGGGCCGGAAAAAACATATTCAGCGCGGCCAGGATGAGCGCAATACCTCCTGCAACAATGCCCACCGCCAGGACATTGGACGGAATCTGCAAACTCAAAAAGCGTTGCGATGAAGCAAATGCGCGTGTTGTGAGCAAAAGGGCGATGGCGCTCAAGAGCGGGAACAGCGCGCCGGGCGCGACCATCAGCTTCATGAAATCTATAAATCCTTCCGGCGACGGCTGCAGGTATCCGAGGTCCTGTTCTGCAATAACACTGTCCGCGCCATAGGCGTCGAGCAGAACCTCCATTTGTCTGTCTTCGTACTTTTCATAACTGGCCGTGTCCGTACGGTTTAAATTCCACGAACGCATGGCGAACAGCAGCGCGCCCAGTGTCAGCAGCGCGGCGATGAGCGCGGTGAGCCGGAAATAGCTTGCTATCCTGTTTTTTCTGAAGCAAAGAAAAATATTTACGGCCAGAAGCACAGCCATGAGCGCCCCGGCGGTGAGGTGCGCCACGCCGGCCCTGTGTCCCGTGATCAGCATTCCCAGGGGCAGGTGCATGGCGTCCAGGGCCGGACCGGAGTTGAGCCGGAGCCATGGCAGCAGAAACGCCGGCGCCATGAGCAGGGAACTGCAAAGGAACCAGAACCTGGGCCTGCGGTAGAACCGCTTTGAGAGGCGTTCGCGCCTCTCCTCCTCTTCGAGCACGCTTTGCACGAATTCCACATCAAAGCCCGGCTCGGGGATCTCGGGATCAATCGGAGGGGACGGGGATGCTTGCGGTGGAACACTCTGCGGAGGCTGTTCCTCGAATGATTGCTGCGGTTCTTCCAATGATTGCAGTGGCGGGGGCTGCGGGGCCGTGCCCGGCGGCGGTGGCAGCCAATCGGGGCGCTGGGGAACAGCGGGCGAATCGGGCGCTGTGTTGTAACCGCTCAAGGACGGCAATGCGGGTTCGCCGGCCAGTGGAGGTACGGCAGGCGGGGCTGGAGCGCGCCTGGCGTTTTCTTCACCGGGCCGCATGGACGGCAATGTGGTGGCCGCGTTGCGCGGATCCACCGCAGACATGGGAGCTCCGCATTTTGTGCAAAAGCGTTTGCCGCCCTGCACTTCCCCGCCGCAGTTGCTGCACAACAACGAATCACACCCCGCTTTCCGCGTGGCGGGACGCCCGGGACGCCCCTGCATGCCGTGGAACTGGTTATATGGAGACGATCATATATGAAATGCGCGGAAATGCAAAGAGCAGGTCATGTGTAAATGATGGCCGCGAAAACGCCGAGCCAGGCGCAGAGCGCGCAGGCCATGACGGGATCGCACAGAGCTGCCTGGAAATGCTCGGCCCGGCGCGGGGCGCGCCGTACGATGTGCGCATAGCGCCACAGGCCCAGGGCCACGGGCGAGGCGCTCAACACAACCCAGCGCGACTCGTATTTCTGTATGGTCACATCCGTGAAACAATAGAACACATAGCAGGCGAGCGTGACAGCCCCGCATGCGGCGAATGCAGCAACCAGCCGCTCTCCGCCGTTACCCGCCGCATCCGGCGCTGCGTCGTAGATCCGTTTCCCGGCAATGACGAAACAGGTTAAGAAAAATGTGCATGGAATCACCCATGCGGAAACGCAGGCGCCGATGGCCTCCGCGCCTGCAAAGATGCGCGCGATCATGCCCAGAGCGACAATCATCGCTCCGGCGGCCAGCCAGCGCTTGAGCAGCAACGAGTACAGAACCATGCCCAGCATGTAAGCTGCGGCCATGAGCGCCACGCCGGGCGGAAGAAACGCGCAGCCAGCCGCGGCCAGCCCCAGGCATAGGCCAAGCAGAACCCAGAGAGTGCGCGCGCTCATGCGCCCGGACGCATACGCCCGGTTTTTCTTGCGCTCGTGAGCGCGGTCCGCGGGCGCATCACGCCAGTCGTTGAACAGATATACGGCGCTGGCTGCGGCGCAGAAGACCGCAAACGCCAGAGCCTCTCGCGCCAGCAGCGCCCGGTCCGCGATCCGGCCCGTGAAAAACAGCGGCGCAAGCACAAGAAAGTTCTTGGCCCAGTGCGCGGGCCGCAGCGCGCTCGCGAGGTCCTTTATTGACATACCCGGCTCCGGCTCATCGGCGGTTCGCCATTATGTTTCAGCGCGAATAGATGGAAATGGACCAGTCCACAATGTTTGCAGGCGCCGCGCCCTGCTCCGCGGGAGTATACGACGATATCTGCGCGTAGTTGGCGTCGCTGATCAGTTGCGGAACGATTCCGTATTGGAAATAAAAGTACGGCGGATACAGATAATCCACGGCCTGTATCTGGTCCTGTTCGGGATCGTGAATGGCGTAGCGGCTGGTCACGAAATTCATCCACACCCTCGGTTTGGCCGTGGACGCCAGGGCGTCGAGATACACGACAAGATGGATCCGGTTGCCGCTTGCGGTTGCGGAATAGTACCTTGGGGATGACTCGTCGAAAAATGTGGGGATGGCGTCAATGTCGTCCGGGGCGGTAATGAAATTCTCCTTGAAGCGCATGTCCTGCCCGTCGTAAACGATGTAATAGGTCCAATTCTTGGCGCGGTCGGTTCCGGAAAGCTGCTCGGTCGGACCGGTTTCCGTTGCACTGCCCGTGATATTCATGGCGATGTAGTATTGGAAGTCCGGGGACACAGGTTCCTGTGTGACGAGCGTGATTTCCATGATGGTGCGCACGGGAACCGGGGCCGGCTCCGGGGCGTAGCGCGCGCACCCGCAGACCGCGCACAGAGCGCCCAACAGCAACGCTGCACCCATCAATGAAATCAGGCGTTGCGTGCGCCGGGGCGCGGAGCGCTGTTCGCGGTGCGTGTTTTTGCCGTGAATCACTGCTGGCCTCCGAACTGTGTGGGGATGGCGGAATCGTCAAGCCGCAGGCCGTCCTGGCCCTGATAGATTCCCACGCGCTGGCCCGGAAACGCGAGGATCCAGTAATTGAGTTTGATTTCATCGCGCTCGGCGCTGTAGGCGAGCTGGACCTGGGTGCAGCAGCGCGTTTTGGTGGCCACCCACTCGCGGATAAAGGGCTGGTTGCGCGGGTCCTGATAGGCGGCGCGGATATCGAACTGCCATCCGTTGTTGCGCGTGAGCCGTGTCGTGACCTGTGCAGTGGTCATCTCCATGGAGCGCTCGGTGTCCCAGGTTGCGCCCAGGTTCATTTCCAAATTTTTTCGCGCCAGTTTCAGCGTGGTCACAGTGGGCTGCCACAGGTCTGAATCAAGGCTGAAGCCGGTTTTTACATCCAGGGTGGCGTTGCGGGTCACGCCGCGCGTGTAGCCCATGTTCAGCGGCTGGTACTGGCCGATTTCGTAATTGTAGCCCGAGGACAGGGAGAACTGCGTGCGCGGCTTGCCAATGCGGTAGGTTCCGCTCAACTGATTGGATTCGCCGAAGCTGTCTTTGCGGAACGGAGCGCCGCCCGCGTCCTGGCGGCGGGTGTAGTTGAAATTCAGCGACGAAAAATCATCGAGCTTCCAATTCAATGTGCTGTTGTTTTCCAGCGCGTATTTGGCGTCCTTGGTTTGATAGAAGAACTGCTTGTAGCGCTGGGTGGGTGTGAAGGAAACATTTTTGGACAGTTTGAATGTGCGTGAGATATCGCTTTCCACGGCTGTGCGGCGTATCGAATAGCTGTCGTTGCGCGATCCTTCTCGATAACGGCCGTGCGTGACATTCAGCCCGATGCGCGGACGCGTTGCTTCATTTTTCACCGGAACGAGACGGTTCAGAAACTCGCTGTTAAGCGCCAGGGTCACTTCCGGCAGTATCGTGTTCACGGCGCGCGAGTTGTCTGCGATGTACCCGTCTCCATCCATGTCGAAATTCTTGGAAGTCTTCACGGACAGGGTGTAAATGCCTGCCGTTTTCGAATAATTCGTGGTCAGTGTTCCCTCTTCATCCGTGGGGTTTCCGCTGAAACTGGATTCCGTCATCTGGAAGTTGTAATTGAAGCTCGATTTTGCGAAGGAATAGGCCTGATTAACGATCAGCGACGAATTTCTGCTCTTGGAGATCGAATCCTGTTCGGACAGAGAGTAAGTGATGGAGTCGCGGCGTTTCTGCGCGCCGGACACGGGAGCGGCGCCGGGCTGGGCCGCGGCCATAATGCGGCGTATGTCCCTATTGAAGGTCGCATTCAGCGTGGTGCGGTTGATGCGGCTGCGGTCCTGGTAAATGTTGTATGTGTCGGTTCGGCCATAGGACACGCGGCCCGAAGTTTTGTCTCCGATTTTGTATTCCTGCCACTGGTCAATTGTGGTGCTGACGCGGCCCGTGTCTTTCTCGTTCAGGGTTTTGAAATAGTTGTGTCCTTTGCCGTCGAAACGGCCCGAGTAATAATCGTGCTCCGCGCCCCAGGCCGTGCCCTTTTCGCTCATGTAATCGAGCAGCGCCAGACCGGTGACCGCGGCCGTGGCGTAGTATGGGTACTTGGTTTTCACAAACCAGCCCTCTTCCTTGCTGTACCCGAACTCGGGCATGTACTGCTCCCTGTCCTTGAGGGATATCACATGGACCGGCAGGTACATGACCCGGTATGCGCCCATGTAGAAAGCGGCTTTCCGCGAAATGATTTTATTGTCCGGATAAATCGTGATGTCTTTTGCGGTGACATGGTATTCCTTGCGGCAATTCGGGCCGCAGGTGGACATGGACCCGTTGAGAATTTTGATCTTCCGGGATGTCCCTTTTGCGAGTCTGCCCGTGTAATAAATTGTGCCGTCCACATCAGGCGCCGTGGTTTTTCCCTGGGGATTGGCCAGCTCGAAATAGTCATTGTTGTTATCGAAGTACAGGGCCGAGCCGATGATGGTGTTGTCCCCTTCCTCGATAACCACGCGGCCGAAAGCGGCCAGGGTGTTGTCTGCTTCGTTGACCGTGACTTCGTCGGCTTGAATGAAGGATTCCTCGGAGCGGATGCGAACAAGGCCGCGCAGCGCCGTGAGCTTTGTGTTTCTGTCATATTTCATGTAATCCGCGGACTCGATGACAAAACGGGAACGGGTCTCGGACTCCGCAGCCTGCGTCTGATCTTGTGCGTTTGCGGCCGGGCAAGCGCAAAACAGCAGCGCCGCCGCGAACGCCGCCGTTATCAGAATGTGTGCCGCACGGTTTCTTTTCATTGACAGATAACATAACCCCGGATCGGGGCCTGGCGCAACACGATTACTTGCGCATGTAAAACACGGCCAGGAGCAGGCCCACCGCGGAGAAAGCCGCGTTCTGCGCCCAAGCCGCCACCTGCGGGGCCAGCACCCCGGAATGCCCCAGGGCCACGGTGATGATGGTGCTGATGTAATACCCGCTCAAAAACACCAGGATCAGAAGAATGCTCTTCATGATGCCCGAGCGCGCGCGCGCGCCGCCGATGCTTATGGGCGTGGCCAGCAGAATCACCACGATGCACGAAAAGGGAATGGTCTGCTTGAAGTGCATGTTGGTCTCCAGCGCGCGCGTGTCCACGCCCGAGGCTTTATACATTTTGATGTCCTGCTTGAGCCGGTCCACGCTTTTGTCCATGGACAGGTTGAAAATCATGTCGGTTTCCAGGGAGCGGCTCTGCTGCCATCGCGCCCTGGCGATTTTGCCCGGATCGCTGGGATCCACAACGCCCGAGCGCATGGGGTCTCCGGGGCTGCCGAAATACTCCTGGATCTCGCGCTCCACATCAATTTTCAGTGAAGAGAAGGTGCTGTCGAAACGCAGCAGCCCGTCTTCCTTGACATCGTAGATGCGCCCGTCGTTGAGATAAGCGAAATTGTCGCGCCACTGGCCGCGCGGCGCCACCATCATGCGCGGGTACGGCTCCGTGCCGTCGCCCGTGCTGTACACGGTCACATTTTCGAGCACGCCGCTGTCCGGATGAAACCGGCCGATGAAGAAGTAAGTGCCTTCCTTGCCCTGAAAGAACACATTGGACGCGGGCTGCCCGGCCACATCGCTCACCAGATATCTTTTCCACAGATCCAGGCTTTTGGCCGCGGACGCGGGAACCGTTTTCTGAATCAGATGCGCGTCCAGCAGATACACGGGTACGCCCACCACCAGCGCCATGAACAGCAGCATCCGCCACGCCACCACCCGGCTCGTGCGCATGGCGTCAAGTTCGTTGTCCTGGCTCAAGCGGCCGAATGCGAGAAGAACGCCGAACATCACGGCCATGGGCAGCCCCATGACCAAAAAAGTGGGCATCTGCAGCAGCAGCACCTTAAGGTACACCTCGGGCGGAACCTGCTTGCTGATGATGTGCTCCATCATATTGAACAACACGGCGTTGCCGCCCATGAACACCAGAACCACCAGAATCCCGCCAATGAAATATGGCACGAACTCCATGAGCAGATACTTGTACAGGCGGTAGTGGAAAATGAATCCCACGGTGTGCTGTTCGATGGCTTTCAAATTTCTCATTCTCTAATTGACTTTTGCGCCCAGGCTCATTATATAAGATATGGTACGCCGAAGTGGCGGAATCGGCAGACGCGCTAGTTTCAGGTACTAGTGGGCGCAAGCCCGTGGGGGTTCAAGTCCCTCCTTCGGCACTCTCTTCATAAAGCAAGCTGCAACGCTTCCATACATTGTTATTGGTAATGGAGCGAAAGTAAACCGTTTCGAGACGCGGCTGTAACAGCGCCGAGCGGCGGATTGCGCATGACCCGTGCGCTGCTGCATGAAGCCCTGCGTCATAGGTCCAATTCACCCGGTTTTTTCTTTTTCAGAAAATCGCCGCCCCTTTTTTCGAGAACCACGCTGCGTAGAGCGCCGTCCTGGAGCACGGCGTCAATTTCCGCGCCCGGCCCGGCCTGATCTATGGATGTAATCACGGACTGGTTCTTGACCAGGCGCAGCACGGCGTAACCGCGGCCGAGCACGGCGAAAGGATCCAGTGCGCGCAGCCTGTGTTGCAGGGACTGCACGGCCAGGCGTTCAGCCTGCACACGGCGTTTGAGCGCGGCCTGCGCGGTGCGCATCATGTCGTCAATGGACTGGCGTTGCTGGTTGAAGAGGTCGCGCATGCGGCGCGGAGACAGTGCGGCGCGGCACGCGTTGAGTCGTGAGCGTTCGAGCCTGATGCGCGCGGCGGCCGCGCGGCTCAACCGGCGAGACGACACCCGCGCCTGCTCGCGCAACGCCTCAAGTTCCGGCACCGCTGTCTCGGCGGCAGCGCTCGGTGTGGGCGCGCGCATGTCAGACACAAAATCCGCTATCGTGAAATCGGTCTCATGCCCCACTCCAGTTATCACGGGAACGGCGCACGCGGCGATGTCACGGGCAAGGCCTTCATGGTTGAACGCCCAGAGGTCCTCGATGCTGCCTCCGCCGCGCACGAGCAAAATCAGGTCCACTCCCGGCAGCGCCTGCGCGTGGGCCAGCGCCGCGCGGATGCTGTCCGGAGCGTCCTCGCCCTGCACAAGCGCGGGAACCACTGTGAGTTCCACGGCAGGGTACCGGCGCGTTATTACATTGACCACATCGCGCACTGCCGCGCCCGTGGGCGAGGTGACCACAGCGATGCGTTCGGGCATGGACGGGATGGGTTTGCGCGGCCTGTCGAACAGGCCCTCGGCCGCGAGCCGGGCTTTCAATTCCTCGAACTGCATGTGCAGCGCGCCCAGGCCCGCGGGCCGCATGGCGGTCACATAGAGCTGGTACTCGCCCCGTTTTTCATACACGGAAATGCTGCCCAGGGCCAGCGCTTCGCACCCGTCGGCTGGAGAGAAGGTCAGAGTATCCGCGCTGCCGCGGAACATGACCGCCCGTATCTGGGAGTCCGCATCCTTGAGGTTGAAATACAGGTGACCGGAGGTGTGCCGCTTGAAATTCGAGATCTCGCCGCGAACCCATACATGGCGCAGCTCGGGCTGCCCCTCGACGGCGGACTTGATTCTGCGGGTAAGGTCGGTGACCGAAACGGCCACTGGCTGCACGGGTTTCATGGTCAGATCGTGGAGGCGCGGGGTTGCCCGGCTTCGTCAATGTGGTTGCGGCTGAACTTGCCGAGCACGCCGTTGATGAACTTGGCCGCCTGATCCGATCCGAATTTTTTCGCCAGCTTTACGGCTTCGTTGATGGCCACGCTCACCGGAATGTCGGCCAGATAGATCATTTCGCCGATGGCCAGGCGCAGGATAGAGCGCTCGACACGGCCCAGCCTCGTGATGTCCCAGTCAATGGAATAACTGCGGATGAAATCGTCAATGCGTTCGCGGTTCGCGATCACTGAACGGGTGACTTTGTCCAGATACAAGAGATCGTTTTCATCGAGCCGCTCTTCAGACGCGCGGGCTTCAATCACGCCGGCTACGCCCTCGGGATGCTTATCGAGTTGAAACAGGGCCTGCATGGCCACTGTGCGCGCTTTGTTGCGAGACATATTGTTCAGTGCCTTCCGAGGAAATTGTCGAGGAAGCGGCGCAAGGCGTCCCTGTCGTCGAGCATGGCGCCGATGTAAAATCCCAGGGCCGTGACAGCGGCCACGAACACGGCCTTGAAAATGCCCACGGTGACCCACAACAGCGCGAACAGGAACAGCACGGCCGTGACGGCGATGCGGCCGTAGTATTTGCTGAAAGGAGTCTGATTCCCGTTGTTTTCCATGATGTGTCAGGCTCCTTACGCCAGGGAGTTGCCGGACGCCCTGTCCCCGGCCTGGAGATGAAACTGCTTGACCGTGACGCCCAGCTTATCCTTGAAGTGATTGCGGACAAGGGTTTCTATTTGTGCGGCGTACTGCGCCAGAGTAATGTCCACGAGGTCCAGATCCACGCGCACATCAATGTCCACGCCTTCCGTTGTGTAAAACGCCGAAGCGCGGCGCAGAGACGCATCCGGATGGCTCATTTCCACCAGGCGGCGCAAAACGGACTCGATGGCCGCCTGGGAGAGCGTAACCCGGCCCTCGGGCCTGTCCGCCACGACCACGCTGGCCGGCGCTCCGCGGAACAGGAGCAGAAACAGGCTGCGGAACGCAAGGAGGAAAAACACCGCTCCGATTCCAAGAAGCCTGTATTGCCCGGCGCTGGTGGAGAGCTGCTCTTTCAAGGCGTCGTGGGACAGAGACAGCAACTCCGGCTGAAAAACGGCGTAGACCAGACCGCCAGCGGCCACGAGAATTAGGGCGTCGAACACCAGGCCGATGAGGAAATGGATGGCGCGCATGCGTGAATCACTCGCTCCCGGAGGCGATGTCGTCCGGCAGGCGGATGTCGGCCACATGCACATTCACGGCCGTAACCTTGCGGCCGGTGAGGGATTCGACCTTGTCGCGTACTGCCATCTGCATGGCGGGCGCCACATCCGCGATCTTGTGCCCGTAGTGGATGATAATGTGCAGGTCCAGGGAAAAGTTGCCGTTCAACTCTCGCTTGACCTCCACGCCCGCGGAGTAGTCGCGGCGGCCCGTGGTGGCCTGCTTGATGCCCTCGATGAATCCGCCCTTGAGGCCGAATACGCCGTTGACCTTGCTGGCGGCGAGGCCGGCGATGGTCTTGATCACCTCGTCGTAAATCTCAACCTTGCCCAGTGTGTCGGCCGCCTGGCCGGTTTCCTGTTCGGACATGGCATCCTCCGGGATGTTGTTGTTTGTGCGCGTTGCTCGTCACTTGGTCACGCGCTCGATGTAGCGGTTGTCGCGCGTGTCTACCTTGACGACATCGCCCACATTGATGAACAGCGGTACCTTGACCACGGCCCCGGTTTCGAGCGTGGCGGGCTTGGTGCCTCCGGCTACGGTGTTGCCCTTGAGTCCGGGATCGGTTTCCGTGACTTCCAGGTCCATGAAAGGCTCCACATTTACGCCGAGAATCTCCTGGCCGAACATCAGAACTTTCACATTTTCATTTTCCTTCATGTAATTGACCTGGTCGCCCAGGATGGCGCCGTCTATGTGAACCTGCTCGTAAGTGTCGTTGTCCATGCACACAAAATGATCGCTGTCGCGATACAGGTATTGCATGGTCTTTTCCTCAACGCGGACCTGGTCCACTTTTTCACCTGCGCGGAAGGTGCGCTCCACAATGGACCCGGTGCGCAGGTTTTTGACTTTAGCGCGCACGAAGGCCGGTCCCTTGCCGGGTTTCACATGCTGGAACTCGTTGACCATCAGCAGATCCCCGTCGTACTCGAATACCATTCCATTAAACAAATCGTTGGTTGTTGCCATGATTCCCAGTCCTCTCCTGTCCTCACTCTATCTCAATTTGTGATTAAATCAAACCGGCCGCGGAGCTTGAAGCGCCCGTGAATGCGCGGACACTCCATTGTGCGAATCATTCCCGAACGGCATGCTGCGTCACTGCTTTTCAATCCAGAATCTAATATATCCATGCGCCGGGCCGAATGCAAAAATTCTTTGTCCGGAAAAGAGCCCCGGCGCTGTTGCAGCGTGCGTTCGAATCACGATCGCTGAAAGAAATCTGCCGTCCAGGAATTTGTGGAAACTCCCCGGTGTCGAATGCCCTCTCATCTTTGAATTGCATTGTCGCAATTCAAGCTACTTATTGCCCTTGACCGGTGATGGAACTCCCCTGGTTTCTTCCTTCACTTCATGCACCTTCCACAGGCGCATGGGCTGGCCCTTGCCCTTGAGCGGCTTTTCGCCCATGTCTTCGGCATCTACGAAGTTTTCCACGAGCTGGTACACGGCTTCGCTGATGACCACCTCACCGGCCGCGGCCTGGCCCTGCAAACGCGCCGCCACATTTACGGTGTCGCCGATGGCCGTGTAATCCTGCCTCATCGAGGATCCGAAACTGCCAACGATCACATCTCCGGTGTTGATGCCCACGCCCACGCCGATATCAATTTCCCCGCGCTTGCGGCGCCGGAGGTTGATTTCGTTCAGCACTCGCGTCAGCTCGTCTCCTGCGCGAACGGCTCTCAAGGGAGCTGGCGCAAGTCCGGGCTGCTCATCGAATATGGCCATAACTTCGTCTCCGATGAACTTGTTTATCTGGCCGTGAAATTTCACGATGACCTGCGTGACGCCCGCATAAAAATCGTTCAAGAACGAGGTGAGATCTTCGAGCGAAAGGGTTTCCGAAATGGTTGTGAAACTGCGGATGTCCGTGAAGAATACTGTGAGATTCTTGCGCTCTACGCTGATGCCGTCATCGTTCTTGAGTCTTTTCATGGATGCAACCGCGGATTTATCCATGAAGCGGCCGAGTTGCATTTTTGCGCCTTCTTCGGGATTAATGCGATTGAGTTCTTCTAGATAAGACATGGCGCGCTTGTCCAGCCCGAGCTTTTCGCACAATTCCATGGCTTGTCTAATGTACTCCACGGCGCGATTTCTGTCCCTGCAATCCCGCCAGTAAAGCGCGAACTCGAAGTAAGCTTCAGCAAGTTCGATGCTGACTTTGTTAATTTTCTCCAGAATGCGAACGGCTTCTTCAAAACTCTTCAAGGACTGGGAACGCTGCCGCATATTGCGGGAATCTCGCAACACGATACTGCGAACCAGCGAATGCCGGGCTATAAGATCCATGTTCTTGGATTTTTCGATGATGCGGAGCGCACCCGAGCAAAGCTCCACAGCTTTGCCTGCGTCCAGACGCGATGACGCGCACAGGGCCAGCTCAAGCATGGCTTCCGCAGCCATGTTCTGATTGTTCACATTTTGGAAAAGACCTAAACTGCGTCGCAGATAGTCTTCGGCGCTGTGTGTGCGTTTCAGAAGCCTTCGCACCTTGCCCAGTTGATAGTACGAGAACGCCATGCTGTGGACATTGTCCGACTTCCTCGCCAGGTTGTAATCCTTCAGAAAAAGCGCTTCTGCGGCTTCGAAATCCTGTTGCATCATGCTGATGCGCGCCTTGGCGCTGTAAACCATGGGCAGATCGGATTCGATGCCGAGATCTTCGAGCAGGTGAATGCTCTCCTCGAAGAAGAAATTGGACATCGTCAGATTGCCCGCGTCCAGGTAGTTCTCTCCCAGGCTTTTGCAGCATCGTGCGCTGTCGTACCGGGCGGCGTTTCGCTCGAATATGTCGTAAGATTTTTTCAGCGCGCGCTCGCTTTGGATGTGTTGTTTTCGCTGGCAGTACATCTCGCCGAGCAACCGGTAGGTCTCGCCCATGACGATTTCGGAATCATACTCGCGCAGCAGATCCACGCTTGTTTCGAGATGCGTTTGCGCTTTTTCGTAGTCCTTGAGTTTTGTGGCGATGAACCCGAGCTGGTTGTTGATGCGCGCCCGGAGCAAAGCGGCTTCTTTCGAAGGTTTGAGGCTGTTGAGAACGCCCAGCGCGTCTTCGAATAGAGCAACCCCCTTGTCGTCGTCACCGTTTTTCGAGTGCGCGGTCCCCAGGCCGTATAGGCAGCGGGCAAGCCCCAGTAAATCGTCCGCCTGTTCGCAGCGCCCGCGCGTGCGATCCAGAACCGTCAAAGCGCGCGCATAATCTTTTTTCTTGATGCAAAGTTCGCCGAGATGAATGTGCGCATTCGTGTAAAGTTGCGGCTCCGCAAAACCCGTGCTGTCGAACAATTCCAGCGCTCTGATGAAACAGGGCCAGGCTTTGTCCCAATAGCCGATGGAGTCGAGCAGCGCCCCCGTGGTCACGGCCAGGCTGGACATAAGCTGCACATTGGAGTCGTCGCGAGGCAGCAGATCCGCGTGCCGATTTGCAAGCATCAGAAACCGCAGGGCGTCCCGGGGACATGACTGCGCGATGCTGTTCCTGCTGCATTCGAGCAGGAATCTGACGGTGTCCGCATAAGTTTTCGCGGCTTCCTCGACATTTTCCCGGATGTTCTGCTCGTGCCCCATGTGCAGCAGGATGTCGGCCTTGAGTAAAATATGTTCGGGATCGTTGAGTCCATCCAGGCGCGCCGCCGCGCCCGAGAAGATGCTGTGCGCTTCGCTGTGGCGACCCACGCATGAAAACAGCAGTCCGGTAGCGAACCCTGCGAGGGACACGAGGTATGGCTCTTTGCTCGACTTGGCGATGCGTGTGGCTTCGGACACATATTGTTTTGCAGCCGCCGGTTCCTTGCGGAATACATAAATACGGCTGATTTCCATGGTGGACTCAACCAGGAACTCGGGGAATTCCGCCAGGGGGCCGCGCGCCAGGGCGTTGCATTCGATAAGATGCTGAAGCGCCAGTTCATCCTGTTCCATGCCCCGGCGGCATTCCGCAAGCAGCATGAGGACTTTGAACCGCCGCGTCAGCACATCAATGGGAATGTGTTTCCCGCAAAAGTTTTTACCTTCCTTGTCTTTCGTTTTAGCTTTGGCGTCTTCTTCAGGCTCTTTTTTGCCTTCGACCTGAAACCTCGTTTCGAGTTCCGCAAGATATTCGTTGAAAATATCAATTGCAAGCAAAGGCTCGCCCAGAACGAGAATCTCCACCCCGCGATGCAGCAGCGAGTCCAGCTCGAGCAGGCTGCGCTGCATCGCAACGCTTTTGATTTCCGTGATCCCCACGATCTGGCTCACCCTCCCCGGCCGTTCTGGCCGGGACTCGTTCCATGAATAATCTATGCATCCGAACAGCATGCGTTTTCCGTCCGCGCTCTTCAAGGCGTTTTGATGATTACAACCTGTGCGCGGACGGAGATTTCATCCGGGAATTAAGTTTACTCTTGATGCAGAAAACATGCAATATATCGAAATTATGTGAATTGGCGGAATGGCGGTAACGGGAATTCGAGAGGCCTTCAGTTGCGCACGATTTCAAACACAACTTCGTTTTTGTTTCCCCAGAGGTCGGTGCCGGATATGGTGATGAAATTGGACCCTGTAGAAAGGGACACTTCGGTGGAGAACACGCCCTGGTCCGTGGCGGATTCGGTCACGGCTTGTCCGCCGATTTCCACGGTGGCCCCGTCTTCCACCAGCACCTCGACCGTGGTGGTCGCGGAGTACACATCAACATAGATGCGCGTGGGCTGTGTGCTGAAGTCCCAGACCTGCGGGTAAGGGGCAAGCAGGGCGATGTCCGGCGCGGTGGTGTCGAGCGTGATGGTGCGCGTGAGGCTGATGGCGTGGTTGTAGCTGTCGAAAAGGGTGATGGTGATGTCGTTGCGCCCTTCGTCGAGTTTGATTTGCACCGTGATTTCCTCTGAACTCGTGGCGGGGAAAGACTGCTCGCCGCTCAAGCCGCCGCTGATGGACAGTGTGGCGTCGTACTCGGATGCGGGCGTGACCGTGAATGTGGCCCATTCGTTTGTTGTCGTAAAATGGTTGGTGGGCGTGGCCACGGACAGGGAGAGATACTCGGAAGCCGCTGTGTCCGGCGTCACTGTGTACAGCGTGCCGCGGCCTCCATATACAGACAGGGTGTACTCCGTGGACGATGTGTATGTGTAGTCGTAGTCCCCGCCGGAGTATGTGGTTCCGGTGTCCGAAATGTCCTCTCCGTTGAATGCGTTTTCCGGTCGTGAGGTCAAGTATCCCTGCGCGTAAAGCAGCGAGACCACATCGCTGCCGGTCCCGGGATCCGGATACGCGCCTTCATCCTCGTAATATTCCTCAATGGCGTCGCGGATTTCATTGTTTGTGGAAACGGCCGATGCTTCAAGGGTGTTCACTTCGCTACAGTCTATGCGATAGTAGTTGTCGTTATATTTGATGCGCCAGCCGTCGAATTTCACGGTGCCCGTTGCGATTTCCATGGCCACGGTGTGCATGGTTTCTTCCATGTCCTCGGCGATGGTGTAGAACGAGGTGAATTCGTCGCTGTATCCTTCGTATGGGGACTCCGCGGAGAGATCGAGGCTGCCCGCGGGCTGCCCGTCTATGTAGAAATTTACGGTTCCGTTGCTGCCGGGGATGAACGAAACGGCCACATCTTCCCAGGGGTTGCTCATGACCGCGGAGATGCCCTCCGTGGACCCCACCGCGGATTGCCAGTCCCAGTTCTCGGTGCCGTCGAAAATGTGCCAGGCGTTCAGAAGCGGTTCGTAGCGGGTGGCGTTGCTCGTGCGCGGCATGAGGCCCGGCGGATATACAATGGCCCAGTGCGGGGTCACGAAAATGCCCGCCGCGCCCGGGGTGATGGCCGACGGAGAACTGGGCACGGGCGCTCCCGCGCTGCGCCC